>JAJYIN010000055.1 GCA_021790075.1 Actinomycetes bacterium
CCTCGTACGGCAGGAAACTCCAGGCGCCGGAAAGCTGCACCGGCCGCACCCCTACTTTTTTGTCAGGAGTGGTGCTCTCCACCTTTTCCCTTCATCCCCTGGTGCATTGATTGAGCAGACTCGGCGCCGGCGGTCCGGGAGGCCGGGTTGCCATGGCGGCAAACACGCGATTCTGTCCACGTTCTTTATACACCGTTACAACAACAATGTCAACTATATGACCATTTTGGTCAACTTTATTTTCCCTGCCTTGGCGCGATGTGTGGTATGAAGAAAAGGGTGTCTTGTTCAATCGAGCTTCTCGACCCCGACCGCGCATACCTTGAGTTCAGGAATCTTGCAGACCGGGTCGCGGGCGGTATTAGTCAACAGGTTGGCCGCTGCTTCCGCGAAATGGAAGGGAAGGAAGACAGCCCCGGCGGCGCAGCGGTCGGTGAGCCGGGCAGTGGCCTCAATCTGGCCGCGCCTGCTGGTAACTTTTATTGTATCACCATCGGCGATGCCCATCCGGGCAGCGTCCGCCGGATTCATGTCGACCAGGGCGCCCGGCAGCAGCTGGTCCAGGCCGCGGGAGCGGCGGGTCATGCTGCCTGTGTGGAAATGGTAGAGGGCCCGGCCGGTGTTGAGGATGAGCGGGTATTCCGGCGAAGGCATTTCTTCCGGCTCGATGAAATCGACGGCGGCCATCTTGCCGCGGCCGCAGATGAATGTTTCCTCGTGCAGGATGGCCGTGCCGGGATGCGAGTCTTTGGTGCAGGGCCACTGGATGCCTCGCTGGTCGATGCGCGCGTAGCGGATGTCGCCATACTGGCGGACGACTTCCCTGATCTCTTTCATGATTTCCTTGGGGCTCCCGTAATTCCAGCCCGCGCCCATCAGGTTGGCGATGTCACGCACTATCCGCCAGTCGGGACGGGCATCGCCCACGGGATCGATGGCCTTGCGCACCCGTTGCACCCGTCTTTCAGTATTGGTGAATGTGCCGTTCTTCTCGGCGAAAGTCGCCCCCGGCAGCACCACACCGGCCAGGGCGGCGGTTTCGGTGAGGAAGATATCCTGAACCACCAGGAAGTCCAGGTTCTTAAGGCCGCTGACGACGTGGCTGGCGTCGGGGTCGGAGATGGCCGGATTCTCTCCCATGATATACATGGCCTTGATCCGCCCGGAGTTGGCGGCGTCGATCATCTCGGTGACCGTCAGGCCCGGCTGGCTGTCGAGGGCTGTGCCCCAGGCGTCTTCGAACCGGGACCGGGCCTCGCTGTCTATGACTTTCTGGTAGCCGGGAAGCAGGTCTGGCAGCCCGCCCATGTCGCAGGCCCCCTGCACGTTGTTGGCGCCCCGGAGCGGATTTACACCGGTGCCAGGGCGGCCGATGTTGCCGGTGAGCATGGCCAGGTTGGCGACCGCGCGGACGTTGTCGGTGCCGTGCGCGTGCTGGGTGACGCCCAGGCAGTACGCCACGGCGCTGCGGCCCGAGCCGGCATAAAGGCGGGCCGCCCGGACGATGTCTTTAGCGGGTACGCCGCAGATGTCGGCGGCCTGCTCCAGGGTCAGTTCCTCCAGGCTTTCCCTGAATTCCCCGAAGCCCTCGACCCGCCCGCTGATAAACAGGCTGTCCTGAAGCCCCTCGTCGACGATCACCCGCATGATCGCCTTCAGCAACGCCACGTCGGTGCCGGGATTGATCTGCAGGTGGATGTCCGCCCGCCGCGCCAGCTCGGTCCGGCGCGGGTCGACCACGATCAGTTTCATCCCGCCCTCCCGGAGCGGGCCGTTCAGCTGCATGGCGATCACGGGATGGGCGGTGGTCGTGTTGGAGCCGATCAGCAACAGCACCTCGGCCATGCTGAGATCGCCGATGGAATTGGTCATCGCCCCGCTCCCGAACGCTGCCGCCAGACCGGCGACCGAGGGAGCGTGTCATAAACGGGCGCAGTGGTCAATATTGTTGCTGCCGAGCACCGTGCGCATGAACTTTTGCATCAGGTAATCGTCTTCATTGGTGCAGCGGCCGGAGGCCAGGGCTCCGACAGCCCGGCCGCCGTGCTCGTCACGGACCCGCTCGAGGTTGCGCCTCACCTCCTCGAGCGCTTCGTCCCAGGTAACCGGCGCCAGCCTGCCGTCCCTGCGGACAAGCGGCGTGGTCAGCCGGTCGGTGTGATTGATGAAATCAAAGCCGTAGCGTCCCTTGACACAAAGATTGCCGCCGTTGACGCTTTCCGGGTCCCCGGCGGAAACCTCGACTATGCGGCCGTCCATGACGTGCAGGAACAGCGTACAGCCGACGCCGCAGTAACAGCAGGTGGTTTTCACTTTCTCGACCTGGTGCTCAAAGGCGCCCCGGTGCGGCAGCGGCCGCACGTTCATGCTCAGGCGGTTGTCCAGCGCCCCGGTGGGGCAGGCGGATACGCACTGGCCGCAGAAGACGCAGCCGGTCTCGGGCAGGGAGCGGTGATAGCCGCAGGCTATGTGGGTGTCCATGCCCGTTTCGGAAAGCTCGACCGCCCGGGCCGCCACCACCTCGTCGCAAATGCGGGCGCAGGCGCCGCAGACAATGCATTTCTCATACTGGCGGGAGACGACCGGGTTGGGGTCCTCGATGGGCGGCACGGCGTGCATGCGGCCGCTGAACCGGTTGGTGGTGACGCCGTACCCGATGCCCAGTTTCCGCAGCTCGCAGGTGCGCTCCGCCTGGCAGACGCATTGCAGGCAGCGGGCCGCTTCGGTGAGCGCCTGCTCCCGGGTGAGGCCGAGCTCCACCTCGGCGAAGTTGGCTCGCCGCGCGGCGGGGTCCATCAGCTCCTTGTGCTGGCGCGGCGCCGGGTGCCGCGGCTGCTGGCGGATGTCCAGCATCACCGGGTCGGGCTCCAGCCCGGCCAGGCGCTCACCCACCCTTGCCATGTCCTCGCCGCGCATATAGGCATCCATGGCCAGCGCCGCCCGCCGGCCGGCGGCCACCGCCTGGATGACGGTTCTGGCGCCGGAGACCACGTCACCGCCGGCAAATACCTGCGGCCGTGCGGTCTGCAGCGTCCGCGGGTCCACCTCGACCGTCCCCCCCTTGCTGGTCTGGATGCCTTTCTCTTCCGGCAGAAAGACATGTCTGACGCCGTCCTCATCAAAATAACAAAGTTTTGGTTTCTGGCCAATGGCGACGATGATGGTGTCGGCGGGCAGGCAGTATTCGCTGCCCTCGATGGCCATCGGGCGGGGACGGCCGCCGGGCCCCTTGCCGCTCAACTCGGCCTGCATCAGGCAGAGGCCGCTGGCGCGGCCGCCATCGCTCTCGATGCTTTCCGGGATCGCCAGGAGCTGCAGCCGCACACCTTCGGCCTCGGCTTCCTCCACCTCGGTCTCATGGGCCGGCATCTCGGCCCGCGTGCGCCGGTAGGCAACGGTCACTTCCGCGGCCCCCATCCGCACCGCGGTGCGGGCCGCATCCATGGCGGTAAAGCCGCCGCCGACCACGACAACCCGCCGCCCGATCTCGACCTCCTCCCCCAGGTTGACCCGCCGGAGGAACTCCACCGAAGAGATGACCCCATCCAGCTCCTCTCCCGGGATCATCATCTGGTGGTCGCCATGGGCGCCCATTCCCAGGAAGACAGTGTCATATT
Source organism: Actinomycetes bacterium (assembly GCA_021790075.1). GTDB lineage: Bacteria > Actinomycetota > Thermoleophilia > BMS3ABIN01 > BMS3ABIN01 > JAJYIN01. Next base: position 3,618 of record JAJYIN010000055.1, read on the forward strand.
CCTGGTCAAGGAGGTCATCAATGGTGAAATCACGCCCCAGCGACCTGCCGCCCACGAATTCGATGCCCAGCGACCACAGCTCCTCGAGATCCTGGTCCAGCACCCCGGGAGGCAGCCGGTAATCGGGGATGGCGTAGCGCAGCATGCCGCCGGGAAACGGGAAGGAATCAAACACGGTGACATCGTGGCCCATCAGCGCCAGGTAGTAGGCGTTCGTGAGCCCCGCTGGGCCGGCGCCGATGATGGCCACTCTCTTGCCGGTTGCCGCCGCCTGCGGCTGGGGCAGGGTATCCTCGCCGGCGGCTTCGTCACCGGCGTAGCGCTTGATCGCGCAGATTGCCACGGCCTCATCGTTCTGCTGCCGGCGGCAGACAGTCTCGCAGGGCCGGGGGCAGATGCGCCCGAGGATGCGCGGGAAGGGCAGGCGGTCCTTGATGATCTTTACGGAACGAACGGGGTCGCCATCGGCGATAGCGCCCACGTAACCGGGAATGTCCAGATGCGCCGGGCAGCGGTTCTGGCAGGGCGGCAGGCAGTAGGCGTTATGGTCAGACAGGATCAGTTCCAGCACCAGCCGCCTCACCGCCAGCAGCGGCCCGGTCTGCGTGCGCACAACCATGCCGTCCCGCGCCGGGGTGGAGCAGGACGCCTTCATGTCCGCTTCCCTCTCTATCTCCACCACGCATAGCCGGCAGGAGCCAATCGGCTCCAGGCGCCCGTCGTTGCAGAGATTGGGGATGCTGATGCCGGCGGCCAGCGCCGCCTCGAACACGGTCTGGCCCTCGAACGCCTTTACCGGCCGGCCGTCGATGGTGAGCGTTATCGTGCTTGTCTCAACTGGCAGTCGCAAAATCCAACCTTTAAACGCTTTCCCACCCGCGGGATGGATCGGCAAGGGCCTGTGCGGCTTTCTCAGGCTGGCGGCCGCCCTCACGTGAAAGCCGCATATTCTTTCGCTTGCGAGTCGTTACCTGGCCGCAACGCCCGCTTTCTCAGCGGCCGCCTTGAGCTCCTCCTCTTCCTCCGGCGTCAGCAGCGGCTGGCCCTGGAGATAGCGGCCGATGGAGCGCGCCGCGATCTTGCCGGCGCCCATCGCCAGGATGACGGTGGCGGCGCCGGTGACGATGTCGCCGCCGGCGAAGACGCCTTCCTTGCTGGTCTGGAGCGTGTGCTCGTCGGCCACGATGTTGCCCCATTTGTTGAGCTCGAGACCCTTGGTGCTCTTGGTCAGGAGCGGATTGGCCCTGGTGCCCACCGCCACGATGACGGTGTCTATCGGAATCATCGTCTCCGAGCCCTCGATGGGGATCGGGCGCCGGCGGCCGCCGGCATCCGGCTCGCCCAGCTCCATCTTGATGACCTCGATCTCTTCCACCCAGCCATCCTGGTCGCCCTTGATCCGGACAGGGTTGGTGAGCAGGTGGAACTCGATGCCTTCCTCCTGGGCGTGATGGACCTCTTCCTTGCGCGCCGGCAACTCCTCCATGGAGCGGCGGTAGATGAGGTGCACCTCGGCGCCCAGCCTGAGGGCGGTGCGGGCGGCGTCCATGGCCACGTTGCCGCCGCCGATAACCGCAACCCGTTTGCCGACCTTGATCGGCGTATCGTAATCGGGGAAACGGTAGGCTTTCATCAAATTGGCGCGGGTGAGGAACTCGTTGGCGGAATAAACGCCGTTGAAGTTCTCACCCGGGATGTTCAGGAATGACGGCAGGCCGGCGCCGTTGGCCAGAAAGACGGCGTCATGGCCGTTTTCCAGCATCTGGTCGATGGTCATGGTGCGCCCGATGACGTAATCGAGCTTGATCTCGACGCCCAGGCTCTCCACGTACTCGCACTCGCGCTGCACGATCGTCTTGGGGAGCCGGAACTCGGGAATGCCGTACACCAGCACGCCGCCCGGCTTGTGCAGGGCTTCATAGATGGTGACGCCGTAACCCATCTTGGCCAGCTCGCCGGCGGCGGTGACGCCGGCCGGACCGGAGCCGACCACACCGACATGCTTGCCCTTCTTGGGCGCTTTCTCCGGCCTGGCGCCCTCTCCGTTCTGCGCCTCCCGGTCGGCGGCGTAGCGCTCCAGGCGGCCGATGGCCACCGGCTCATGCTTCCTGCCCAGGATGCAGAGCTTCTCGCACTGGTCTTCCTGAGGACAGACGCGGCCGCAGACGGCCGGGAAGCTGGTCGTCTCCTTGAGTTTGGCGATGGCGGCCGCGGGGTCGTCATCCGCAAGCGCCTGTATAAAAGCAGGGATGTCGATGCCTACCGGGCAGCCGGCCACGCACTTGGGCTTCTTGCACTGCAGGCACCGGCTGGCTTCGATGAGAGCCTGGTCCCGGGTGTATCCCAGAGCCACTTCCTCGAAGTTTTTCGCCCGCTCCTTGGGAGACTGTTCCGGGATGGGCGTACGCGGGATGGAAGTCTTTTTGACCTTCTTCTCACCCTTGTTTTTGTCTACGTCAGACATGTGGCATCACCCCGGCATTCCATGTAAAGATCGTTGGCTATTTTTTCCTGCTCCAGGTACTGCCGCTGGCGCGCCATCAGCTCGTCAAAGTTTACCTGGTGGCCGTCGAACTCGGGACCGTCAACGCAGACGAACCTGGTCTCGCCGCCGACGCTGACGCGGCAGGCGCCGCACATGCCGGTGCCGTCGACCATGATGGAGTTGAGGCTGACCAGGGTTTTGACATTGTACGGTTCCGTGGTCTTGCAGCAGAATTTCATCATGATGCCCGGGCCGATGGCGTAGATGAGGTCGACGCCGCCGGTTTCGCACAGCTCCTTGAGCGGCTCCGTGACCAGGCACTTGCGCCCGTAGCTGCCGTCGTCGGTGGTGACGATCACTTCGTCGCTGACATCGTTCATCTTGTCTTCCCAGAGCAGCAGGTTCCTGGTGCGCGCCGCCACGATGGAGATCACCTTGTTGCCGGCTTTCTTGAGCTCGCGGGCGATGGGATAGATGGGCGCCACCCCGACGCCGCCGCCGGCGCAGACAACGGTGCCGAAGTTCTCGATCTCGCTGGGAATGCCCAGCGGCCCGATGAAGTTGGCGATCTCGTCGCCGGCCCCGAGGGTCTGCAAGTGGCGGGTGGACTTGCCCACCGCCTGGACGACAATGGTGACGGTTCCCTTGTCGCGGTCGAAATCCGCGATCGTCAGCGGGATCCTCTCCCCTTCTTCATTGATGCGCAAAACTATGAATTGCCCGGCCTGGGCGGCCTTGGCCACCGCTGGGGCCTCGATGACCTGCATATACACGTCATCCGAGTAGTCGACTTTTTCCAGTATCTTGTACATGGCCTCCTCTTAGACAAAATAGTTTATTTCCGCGGACTCCCGCGCGAATCTACGTCCCGCCGGCTGCGGAAAGCGTACAGAACAGACCGTTCTCGATAACCGACATCACCAGCGCCGCGGCGCCGCGGCCGGCGGAACAAAGACCGGTCTTTTCCACCGTGATCGCCACTTCTTCCAGGGTCTCCCGGTCGACCCTGCCGGCGCCCATCATCTCCGCCATCCTCACCGAGCCGATCCGGCAGGGGATGCAGTGGCCGCAGAGATGCCGCGCGTTGCAGGCTGCCAGCTGCGCCGCCAGCCCGAACCGGTCTTCCGTCTCGCCGAATACGTGCACTGTCCGCCAGCGGGGGTTGTCGCCGCGCTGAAAGGCCGGCAGCGGCAGCTCGAGGAAGCGGCCGCTCAGAATCTGTCCCGCCAGCCCGCCGATAAGGACCTGACTCCCTCTGGGAGCGCCCGCTTCGGCAATCAGGTCATCGACGCTCATCCGGCGGTATTCCGCTTCCACCAGGCCTTCCCAGGGAACCGCGCCGGTGACCTGGAAAATCCTGCTTTCCACCCGCCGGCCCTCTGCCAGCGTCGCCGCGATCGAGGCAAAGCACTCGGCGCTGTCGACCAGGACCGGCTGCCCCTGGATGCCTTTGATGGCGATATCTTCAGGCACCGCCGCCGGCACCGGCCGGTTGCCGCCAATCGCCGCTGCCGCCACGGAATCGACGGAGCCCACCAGGCTGTCAGGCCCCACGAATGCCTCGACGGCGAAATCGATATCGGCCTCCCGCTGGACCGACCCGGCGGCTTCCGTGAGCCGGTCCTTCAGGGGCGCGTCCCGCGGGTCCAGGAAAATGTATCCCCGGCGGGCGCCGGCGGCCACGGCGCCGATAAAAGCCCCTTCCAGTACCGCATAAGGATCTTTCCGAAGCAGCTCTCCCGCCTGGTGAGCAAGCGGGTCCCCTGAATGACAGTTTATTACTATCAGCGGCTCCTTGGAACCGGCTTCAGCCCGCTGCCAGTCCTCCGGCTTGTCCGTCAGCCCGCCCAGCACCACCTCCGACAGGGCCTGCTCCGGCTTCATCTCCGTGAGCGCCCGCCTGAGGGCGCGCATGCCTCCCGCCGCCTCGTACGCCGCCAGGTCCTGGGGCGGCTCGCCGAAGCGGGCTGTCAGGGAGCCAGGGACCAGCAGCCCGGGGGCGCCGCCGCGGGCCACGGCCCCCAGCGGCTCCGGAAGTTCCCCTGCGGGGCTCCGGGGCCTCTCCTCTTCCCGGGGCGCCTCGAATCTGAACTCCGGCCAGGACGTGGCAATGCCGTACAGCCGCGTCAGCGAGATCATCCGGTTGGCCGCCAGCTCCCTCAGCGAGGACTCGGTGAGACAGCCCTCCTCCTGCTGAAGGGCCCTGAGCACGTCCACCAGGGGGTGTGCGCCCAGCTCCGCGATTATCTTCGCTGCCCTGGAATCCACATCTTCAGCCTCTTTCATGGAGATACCGGTACCCATCCCGGGTCAGAACATGCCTACTTGAGCTCCGCGTCCGAGACCGAGTAGAGGGCTTCGTTCTGCAGGTCGCGAATCAGCCTCACGGTGCGCATCATCTCCGGGTCCTTGGCGTTGCAGATGGCCGAGGTCATGCCGCAGGCGGCCAGCATCGGCAGGAAGGCGCGCTCGATGGAGCTGCGCAGTTCGTCGGGAGCCCCGTTGGAGATGTTGGAAAGCCCGCAGGTGGTCTGCACCGCCGGATCGAAGACCTCCGGCAGCATCTTCAGCACCTCCTGCACCGCTACCGCATGCGCCTGCGCGTCCTGGACGCCGATGGGCAGGATGATCGGGTCGATCCAGATGCGCTCGTTGGGGATGCCCAGCTCGTTGGCGGCGGAGACGATCTCGTAGGCCACCGCCATGCGCTCGTTGCTGTCGATTGGGATGTGGGTCGACATGGTCAGGCCGATGATCTCGCATTCGTACTTGGCCGCCAGCGGCAGGATCTTCTCCATCTTGTCCGGCTGGGCGCTGAAGGAATTGATCAGCGGCGGCTTGGCGCAGGCCTTGATCCCCGCCTCCATCGCCTCCGGGTTGCTGGTGTCCAGGCACAGCTGCAGTCCGGAGACCTCCTGCACGGCGCGGACGACGAAATCCATCATCTCGGGGCCGCCCTTGCGCGCCGGACCCAGGTTGATGTCCAGCAGGTCGGCGCCGGCCTCGGTGCACTCGCGGGCCAGCTGCTGGATCGGCTCCGCCACCTGCTCCTTCATGGCGTCCCCGATCACCTTGTTCATGACGTTGATATTCTCAGCGATTACCTTCATTCAACCTCCTAGGAATAATTATTGACCCCGCTCGAGCCCCGCCCGCTTAACGATTTCCGGCACCGCCGCCTCCCACTCCACCGCCATGATGTGGACGCCGGCGACACCTTCCACTTCTTTGACCTGATTGATGACTTCGACGCAAATATCGATGCCGGTGTCCTCGGGATCGCCGGCGGCGCTCATCCGCTCGACGACCGCGTCCGGCACGTCCATGCCGGCCACCCGGTTTTTCATGTACTTGGCCATGCCGGCGCTTCGAAGCGGCGCCACCCCGGCCATGATGCGGCAGCGCTCGGTGACGCCCAGCTCGCGGCACTGGCGCATGAACTCGGTGAATTTTTCCACGTTGAAGACGATCTGTGTCTGGACAAAATCGATGCCCGCCTCCACCTTCTTGGCCAGCCGCAGCGCCCGGTAGGGAAACGGATCCGCGTACGGGTTGGCGGCCGCCCCGATATAGAGGGCCGGCGCCGTCTGCTTGATCTCCTCGCCGTTTTGAAACGCGGGGGCGTCACGCATCTCTTTCGCCATCGCGATCAGCGTCACCGAGTCGAGATCAAAGACGCCCAGCGCTTCCGGATGGTTGCCGAAGCACTGGTGGTCGCCGGTGAGGCAGAGCAGGTTCCGGATGCCCAGCGCCGCGGCGCCGAGGATGTCCGCCTGCATCGCCAGCCGGTTGCGGTCACGGCACGTCATCTGCATCACCGGCTCCAGCCCCTGCTCGATGCAGAGCCGGGCCGCCGCCATCGAGGACATGCGCACGATGGCGGTCTGATTGTCGGTGATGTTCACCGCGTCGACGTGGCCCTTGAGGATGCCCGCCTTGTCGATGATGACCTGGGGGTCGGCGCCCTTGGGCGGCCCCAGCTCGCCGGTAACGGCAAAAGCGCCCGACTCCAGGACTTCTTCCAGATGGGAGCCGGACTTCATGGCTTGAAACCTTCCTTCTTCATGGTGCGGGGACCGCCGGAATTGGACACATTCCATTTCTTGGGGCCGAAGATGCGCTCGAGGTTGTCCAGCTGCCCCAGCCCGGCCAGGCGGTCGTAAATCTCCTGCCAGGCGCAGGGCACCTCGGCCGAGATCTCGCAGCGGCCGTTCTGAGAGCCGCCGCAGGGTCCGTTCAACAGCGTCTTGGCGCAGCGGGCGATGGGGCAGACGCCGCCGGTCATGCCGATGATGCAAAAGCCGCAGGCGACGCAGTACTCGGTCCAGACGTGGTGCTCCTTGACCATGCCCATCATGTTTGTGTTCATGGCCGGGACGATCCGCTTGCCGGGGTAGCGCGCCGCCAGCCCCTGGGGGCCGATGCCGCAGGCGGTGGAGAGCACCACGCCGGCCGCCTCCACCTGCTCGCGGATGGAGTCCAGGTACTCGTTCTCGCACTGCCGGAGGACGGAGACGGTCTCGACGCTGCCGGCGATGCCGTCCTGGCGCCGGGCCAGGCGCAGCTCCGCGGCCAGGATCAGA
>JAJYIN010000056.1 GCA_021790075.1 Actinomycetes bacterium
AACACAGGGCTGAAGGATGTCAAGCAAGGCAAAGCCCTGGTGGCGCACGGCCTCCTTGATGAGTTCCTTGAGGAAGGCGGCATCCCCGACGTAGCCGCGGGCAACGAAACTGCAATCGAGCGCCACTGCCAGCGCCACCGGATTCAGGGGCTCGGCCAGCACCCCGAAAGGCTGCACCTTGGTGACCATGCCCTGCCCCGAAGTCGGTGAGGCCTGCCCCTTGGTGAGGCCGTATATCTGGTTGTCGTGCACCATCATGGTGACATCGATGTTCCGCCTGATGGCGTGCAGGAGATGGTTGCCGCCCTCGCCGTAGCAATCGCCGTCGCCGGCTTCTGCGATCACCACCATGCCGTGATTTGCCAGCCGGAGGCCGGTGGCCACCGGCAGGGTGCGGCCATGGAGCCCGTTGAATGTATTGCACCGGGTGTAGTGCGGCAGCTTGGCGGCCTGCCCGATTCCGGAGACGATCGTGATCTCGTGCGGCTCCAGCCCCAGCTCCACCATGGCCTGCGGGAACGCCTCCAGGATCCTGAAGTTGCCGCATCCCGGACACCAGGCCGTTTCCGGCCCCTGGTACTGTTCCAGGCTAACCAATGGCCCGCTCCAGGTCGGCCACCAGGGTATCCAGCAGGAACGGCCGGCCGTCGAACTTGTTCAGACGGTCATTGAACTCGAAACCGGTTTCCGCCCTCACGAGCCGGGCGAGTTGCGAGGTGGCGTTGTTCTCGATGCAGATTGTCTGCCGTGCGTTTTTCAACCTGGCGAGAAAATCATGCCTTTCGGGGTCAGGGAAAGGCCAGATCTCACTGAAGTGCATCAGGGCGATGTCACGCCGCGCCGACAGCTCATCGACTGCCTCCTGGAGGACGCCCAGGGTGGAGCCGAAACCGGCGAGAATGATTTCCTGGTTGTCACTGCCGTATAGAAGTGGTGGACTGATTTCCTCCCGGATCAGCGGCATCTTTCTCAGCAGCCTCTTGTCGACCATCCTGACGCGGGTCTCTGCGTCTTCTATGATGTGGCCTTCCTCATCGTGCTCATCGCTGTCGGTTACGACGAGGTGCCGGGAAGCGCCCGGCTCGGCCAGCGGGCTGACACCGGTATCACTGTAGGCATGGCGCCTGTATGCGGCCATTCCTTCCAGGCCGGCGGCGCGCAGCCGGTAGTCGTGGTATAGGAGGCGGGTGGTGTCGAGGCCGGGCAGGGTCCATTCGGAGTCGGCCAGGTGCTGATCCCCATAAACAAAAGCAGGGATCTGGTACTTCTCCGCCAGGTCAAAGGCCTTGTTGGTGAGGTAGAACGCCTGCTCGGGGTTGCCCGGAGCCATGATTACCCGGGGGAACTCGCCGTGGGCGGCATGGATGAGGAACAGCAGATCGGCCTGCTCGGTCCGGGTGGGCAGGCCGGTAGCCGGCGCCGGACGGCCGCCGACGTAGATGACCACGGGGGTCTCTGTCATCCCGGCCAGCGAAAGGCCTTCCACCATCAGGGCAAAACCGCCTCCGGCCGTGCCGGTCATGGACCGCACACCGGCAAAAGAAGCTCCCAGGGCCATCTGCAGGGCGCAGATCTCATCTTCGGCCTGCTCGACAACCAGGCTGTGGCCCCTGCTTTTTTCCGCCATGAAGGAGAGCAGGCCGGTGGAGGGCGTCATCGGATAAGCGCTGTAGAGGCGGCAACCGCTCATGAGCGCCCCCATGCCGATGCCGGCAGAGCCGTCTATCAACATTAGCGGCTGTGGCACCTTTACCGATGGCACCTCAAAAGAGCAGCGCGGGCAATTCTTGGCCGCGTGGAGATGACCCGCACGGGCAGCGGCGATGTTTTTATCCACCACATCCTGCCCTTTGGGCAAGAAGGTGTCACTGAGCAGTCCTGCCAGCGGTCCCACATCCATGCCTAGCATACCGAGCACGGCCCCCACAGCCACAGTGTTTTCCATCAGCCGGCTGCCGGCTGTTTCCATGGCGATCCGGCGGAAGGGGACATCCAGCAGCTCTGCCCCCTCGATCCTCTCCTTGAGCGTTTCCGAGTCGTAGATGGCCGTGCCGCCTGCCGTGAGGTCCCGCCGGTGCAGATCGATGGTGTTGCGGTCCAGGGCGATGAGGATGTCCACCTGCGGGCGTGAAGAGCCGATCCGGTGGTCGGCGAAACGAATCTGAGTGAAATTGTGACCGCCACGGATGCGGGACATGAAATCCTGGTGGCTGAAAACATGGTAACCGAGACGGGCGAACAGCTTGCTGAGCACAGTGCCGATCGTCTGAAGCCCCTGGCCCGCCTGGCCGCCTATCCTGATTGAATAATCCATATGGACTTATTTTTACGCTTCGGGGTGGGGTTAAACCTGCAAAGAACCAGGGACGTACGTTTCCAATGTTTCCAAGTTTAAAGAAGTTGACTGGAATCCGGTTTTTCCTCAAAAACTTGGAAACATTGGAAACGTACGTCCCTGAATAAGAAATGGAAACATTGGAAACGTATCCCTAATGAGTGCCTAATGAGTGGCGCAGGAGACGCACGGGTCGTACGCGCGCACCAGGATCTCGATGCCATCGATCAGCCGGGCCGGTTCCCAATCGCGCCGCTCGTTGACAAAAACATCGATATCATCCTCGATATTGGTCAGGTTCTGGGCTGTGGGAGTGATGATATTGTCGTCGGTAATGAAGCCTTCGCCGTCGAGGGTGTAGGAATGATAAAGCGTGCCGCGCGGGGCTTCCGTGGCCGCCACGCCAAGGCCCGCTTTAACGGTAAAACTGCTTGGCTGCGGCTCCAGGTCCGCCGCCAGCAGATCGTCCAGCAACCGGATCGACTCGTCAATCGCATGGACCAGCTCCACGCATTGACAGAAAGTATTGATAAAGGTGTTGTAATTTGGGAAAGTAAGCCCGGAATCATCCAGAACGGCCCGGGCGCTCTCATTGAGCTGGTCCCGGCTCAGATTTACCCGCGCCAGCGCCCCTGTAAAGAAACCCTTGCCTGCGTGGAAACCCGTCTTGGCGGCAGTGTCAGGCTTGATGTCCTCGCGCACACTGCCGCAAAACCGGGCAGCTGTGTCACAATAGCCGTCGGTGGAGCATACCTCACCGTCGTAATAGGCATATTCATCCGGCCGGCGCAACGCCAGGTAGGTGGTCTTGCGGGAGAAGTCAGGCACTTCCAGCCGCGCCACCAGCCGCGCCAGTTTCATGGCCTGGGGCAGGGCCTCCTGCAGCCGTTCTCTCAGCCCGGCCAGACTGGTCGTGGGGGGAATGCGGCTGAAACCGCCCACGCGGGTCGTAATCGGGTGCACCGCCCGTCCGCCAATGGTATAGACGATGTCATTTCCGAGCTTCTTGAGCCGCAGCGCCACCTCCACCTCTTCGGGGTAATCGCGGGCCATGGAGATGGCGCTTTCGGCGCCGAGATAATCAGGCAGGGCCAGAAAAAAAGCATGCAGGGTATGGCTCTGGATCCATTGGGCCAGGATCATCAGCCGGCGGAGGCGGTTGGTCCCGGGAGCCACTGCGACCCCGAGGGCGCTTTCCACCGCCCTGAGCGCGGTGACGTTATGCACTGACGGGCAGACACCGCAGATGCGCGAGGCGATGGTAGGAGCGTCGAAGAACCTGCGTCCGCGCAGCAGGCCCTCGAAGAGGCGGGCGCCCTCCTCATACTTGAGCCGGGCCGAGTGCACCTTTCCCTCAGCCAGAAGCACGGTCAGCGACGCATGTCCTTCGATCCTGGTGACATGTTCGAGTTTGATCTTCACCGGTGACGGATAAGAGTGCCTCTTTCTGTACCGGCGTCACCCTTTTCAAACGTCGGGCGGAAACAACTCGCTGTAGCGGAACAACGGCTCGAACGGCAGGTGCCCCTCACGCTCGATGTTCTCAGCCCCGCCTTCCTCGCGGTCGACCAGGGCATATGCCACCACCGGCTCCAGACCTTCCAGGCGGCAGGTGTTGATTGCCTTGATAATTGAGCCGCCGCTGGTCGCGATATCGTCGACCACGGCCACCCGGGAACCGGGCGCCACCGAGCCCTCGATCCACCGGCTGGTGCCGTGCGCCTTTGGTTCCTTGCGGACGATAAACCCCTCGACGGGATAGCCGGCTGCCCAGCTCACCGCCACTACGCCGGCTACGATTGGGTCGGCGCCGATGGCCAGGCCGCCAACTACCGTCACCGCGGCCCCCCTCATCTTTTCAACCAGCAGCCGGGAGGCGATAGCCAGGCCTTCGGGGTCCAGCGTTACCCGTTTGCAGTCGAAGTAGTGGTTACTCCGCTTGCCCGATGTGAGCACAAAGTCCCCGGTGAGGTAAGCTTTTTCCACCAGCAGTTGCCGCAGCCGCTGCCGGGGTTGTTGATCATTGTCAGACAATTGATACCTTCCACCCGATTTTTCCGGAAGATGGAAAATCCATAGCGCGATACTATCACACCAGGTGGTTCCGTCCAGAAACCCGGGCGGCTCACCACTTCCATTTATCGAACAGCTCCTGGTATTCGGGCACGAGGGAGCAGTACTTCTGGAACTTGCGGATGAGGTCGGGATAGGTCGTTCCCCGTGACAGCAGCTTCACCGCTGAGGTGAGGTTGGGTTCTTCGGTAGGGCCGCGGCAGCCGTCGCACGGGACGCCGGCAGAAGGACAGACCACGCCGCAGCCCGCCCGGGTGATCGGTCCCAGACAGGGGAGTCCATCCAGCAACAGGCAGCGGTTTTCCCTGATCTTGCAGTCCACGCACTGTGGATAGCTCTTCAGCTGGGGAACGCGGCCGGCGATGAGCGCGGTCAGGGTTTCCAGGATTTCCCATTTGCTGGCCGGACAGCCGCGCAGCTGGAAATCCACGCGCACGTAATTGGAAATCGGGAAGATCTCGAGGCTGTGCAGATCTTCCATCCCCTTATAAACATATTTCTTAAGGTCGCTCAAATCATGGAAGTGCTGCGCCGCCGGCACGCCGCCGAAGGAAGAGCAGCTTCCCAGCGAAACCAGCAGCTCCGAGCGGCGGCGCACTTCTTGCAGGGTCTTGAGTTCCTCACGCCTGGCCGGCACGCCGTCAACGAAGGCCACGTCGAAAGGACCCTCCTGGTTGAATGCGCGCGCCAGGGGAAAATGAAGGATGTCAACGGCCTCCGCCAGCGCCAGCAGGTTATCCTCGAGGTTGAGGAACTCCAGCTGGCAGCCGGCGTCGGAAGTCAGGGCGAAGATGCCTACCCGCAGCTTTCCCGAGTAGGCGGCGGCCGGCCGTTTCCTGGCTGTTTTTACCTCAGCGCCGATGAGATCCCCCTGATCTGCTCGATGGACAGCACCGGCCCCTGCCGGCAGGTATAGAAGCTCTCCACCACACAATGTTCGCACTTGCCCACGCCGCAGCGCATGTTTCGTTCCAGAGAAACATAAATCTGCCCGTCATCAAAACCAAGCTCCTTCAGCCGGCCGAGTACGAACTTGAACATCACCGGGGGGCCGCAACACAGAACCTGCGTCCTCTCGGGAGACAAGTCAACGACATCGAAGAGCCTGGTGATGAGACCCACGCGGCCGTCCCAGTCCGGGCCCGCTTCATCAACGGTCACTTCTATGCGGGCGCCCTCCCGCCAGGTGGCGAACTCATCCCTGAACAAAAGCTGCTCAGGGTTCTTGGCCCCGTAGAGTACAGTGAGCCGTCCGAACTCATCATCCAGGCAAACAGCGCATTTGAGCGCGCTGCGCAACGGGACCAGTCCCATACCGCCGGCGATGAAGACCAGGTCCTGCCCCGCCATCTCCGCCAGAGGAAAGCCCCAGCCGTAGGGTCCACGGACCCACAACGTGTCCCCTTTTTTCAGACGGTTGAGCGCCCGGGTAACATTGCCGGTCTCGCGCACGCACAGTTCGAAACTGTCCGTCTGGGTCGGTGAAGAGCAAACGGCAAATGGCGCCTCCCCTACTCCGAGCAGGGAAACCTGAAGAAACTGCCCGGAGCAGAAAGAGAATGAGTGCCTTAGCTCCGGATCGCTGAACCTGAGCACGAAATGCCGCACCGCCGGCGCCAGCTCCCTTACTGCGAGCACTTTTGCCGGGACGGGCATGTATTCGTTGCGTGACTCGCTACCGGGCTCCCTGACCACTGCCGGTCACCTCCAGAACTGCCTCGATCACGCGGCGCGGGTCGATGTCTACAGGGCAAAAATGCAGGCAGGCGCCACAGCCGGAGCAGCCCGGCCGGGCAAAGGCTTCCTGCATGCGCATGAATTTATGGGAGAAGCGGTACCAGATGCGCTCCGAGCGCGCCTCGCGGAAATTGTGACCGCCGGCCACCCGGGCAAAAGCAACCAACTGGCAGGAGTCCCAGTGACGCAGTCGCCGCCCTACAGACGGGTCCCACCCGGTCTCGTCCCGGGTGAAGAAACAGTAACAGAGCGGGCAAACGACGGTGCAGTTGCCGCAGCCCAGGCAGCGGGTGGCCAGCTCCTCCCACATGGTGGCTCCGAAAGACTCACGCAGAAGGCCGGGCAGGGCGTCCAGTGGCCACGCCTGACTGTCCGGAGGAACCGGGGCCCGGATTTCTTCCTCGATCGCCCGCACCGGGAATGGAGCCCCCTGGGCCAGCTCCCTGCCCTCCACCGTGCCGGCCCACAGCACGGGTCCTTCCTCGGAGGACGCCAGGAAGAGATCGAAGTCGCCGGCGCCGATGCGATCGTGGCCGGTCTTCTCGCAAAAACAGGCAGCCGATCGCCGGCAGGGAACCCCGATGGTGAAGCCCAGCCGGCGCCTGGACGTAAACGGGTAATCGCCGGGCCCGCTCTCCATGGCGGCAGTCAGGAGCCGGTCGGCGGAGAGCTCGCAAACCCGGAGTCCGAAGATGACGGTGCCCGGCGGCTGCGGAGGCGGTTTGAGGAGATCTTTCTCAAATCCGAACAGGGGTTCCTCGGGCGGCAGAAAAGCCTTCTTGGCCGGCAGTACCGTCCGCTCCTGAGGCGCGTCAGGGACGACTTCCAGGCCAGGCGAGATTTCCGCGAACACGCGGTTGACACCTTTTTCTACAGGTGTCAGAACCTGGTAGGACCCGGCCAGCTCGAGCAGCCATCGTTTCAGCTCGGGGGTCGACTCCAGCCCCCGGGACAGGCCGATGTTGGTATTGGTCATTTCCGCCAAGACCGTTCTTCCCGCCTCGAAATTTCCTCATCTCATATTCCCAAATAGGGCTGCTGATACTCGCAGCGCCGGCGGACGTGTTAATTCGGCCGTTCCGGGAATAGAATCGGGCAGGATAATCAACTGGTCTTACGAATAGACTTCAAAACGACCGGAGGTGACGATGAAAACCGATCGCGCCGTCCTGGTGGCGGCGGTCCAGATCATATTCGGGATAATTATCTTTACCAGCGCCTGGTGGGTGGCTTCAAGCCAGTACCAGTCAGCCCTTTATATCTTCGGCTTTGTAACGGTCCTGATCGGGATCGCCACCGCGACCCTGCTGACCGGCAAGAGATAGCCGGGGCGGCCAAACTCTGCTGGCCTGCGGGGCATACCCGAGCGATTCACGGCATGCAGTATGAGAACCTGCGGCCAGATTCGCAGAAGGCCCGGCGGGGAATCTGACTAGTTCGCATAGCAGTAGGCACAGGCGCGGCCGGCGCAGCGCTGCGCGTAGCTGCCGATATCAATGCTGCGGGTGCAGCCGCAAAGGTCACGCTGGGAAGCATCCTTGGCCAGAGAGGCCGCCACACCGTCGACGCGCAGCTCAGCCAACAGTCCACCGTCGATGCAGCGCGCCTTGTTGACTCCGGGAATCGCCTCAAATTCCGGGTTTGAACAGCTGGCAAGGCGGATGCCCAGCCGTTGTCCCTCCCGGATCAGCCCGGCTGCCGCTCCCAGCTTCTCCCCGCCGGGTGGGTCGACGTATTCCAGGCCCTCCCTGCCGGCGCGCCGCCGGCTCTTGCTATACCACTGGGCGAAGGAAAAAGTGCAGGTCTTGATGCCAATTTCAGACATGGCAGCGGCAACGGTCCCGAAGCACGCCAGGTTTGATGCCGTCCCCGTGCCTTCCCGCCAGTGGACCACCGGGTCGAAGCGCCAGTTTATCCGCTCCGAACCAAAACGCGCTGCCAGACGCTCCGCAGCTTCGACCGCGCTTTCCCACCCGGGGACGTCCGGTTCCCAGACGCTACCCCCCAGTCCGGTGATGGTGAAATGGAAAAAAGGGTTGAGCTTTTCCACGAGCTGCAGGAGCCGGTTGCGCTTAAGCAGAGGGCCGTAATCCTTCGACCACAGGACGAGCGAGTGGACGGCATCCGGCGCCAGCGAAACCGTGCGCAGGCCGCCGCGCGGCCCCCTGAAGGTGACACTCCCGGCCGCCAGTTTCTCCTCCAGCCACCCGGGGTAACAGCGGGGAATATCTGTGCGCCGGGAGCAGCTGATGACGTCGGCATACATGCTTTCATTTTAGCAGCAATCCGGATTCCCGCCCGGAATGGCATTTCCGCTCGAAAAGCGCCTCTTCGGGGGCTCGCCCGCACGAGAATGAAGCCGCCGGTCAGGAGCCGACAGTCGTGGAACCAGTGCCGGCGGAGCTGCTGAAAGTCTTGAGCATCTGGTTGATGTTGGCGGTAACCCCAGTCATTGAATTCATCGAATGAAGGGTCCAGTAGCGCGGACGGGAAAAATTATTTCTGAAAACGCTTGAATTTGGCTAGTGTCATGTCACTCATGAAGTGTCGTAAGTCGCTGGCATATTTTGTATAATATCTTCGTAATCAACCCGAGAGGATTGAATATGAAGAAATATGTCGTGACACTGACAGATGACGAGCGCAAAATGCTGGGCGGACTCACCTCCAAAGGCAAGCACAAATCACAAAAAATCCTGAACTCACTGATTCTTCTGGGGTGCGATGAGGGAGCCAATCAAAAAAATCGTTTAACCAACGACGAAATCTCCCGGGCCCTGCACATAAGCATGAAAAAGATCGACCGGGTGAAAAAACGATTTGTCACACAAGGCCTTGATGCCGCCCTTGGCGGCACCAAAGGAACCCGGATATACGAAAAGAAAGCTGACGGAGATTTTGAAGCCCATTTGGTGGCCTTAAGCTGCGGCGAGCCACCCCCAGGTTTCACCAGGTGGTCTTTAAGGTTGCTGGCCGATAAGGTTGTCGAGCTTAACTACATTGATAGCATCTCCCACGAGACAGTCCGCCGGGTTTTAAAAAAAACGAAATCAAGCCTTGGCGACAAAGGGGCTGGGTAATCCCGCCACAAGAAAACAGCAGCTTTGTTGCCAATATGGAAATGGTGTTAGATGTTTACAAGCGGCCGCTGGACCCCCGCTATCCGGTTATATGCATGGACGAAACACCCAAGCAGTTGATTGCCGAAACCAGGGTTTCTGTTCCAGCGGCGCCGGGGCAGCCCGTCAGGCATGACTACGAATACCGGCGTTGCGGTGTATGCAATATTTTTCTGGCGGGCGGTCCGCTGGCTGGCAGGCGCATGGTTGCGGTAACCGAAAGAAGAACCAAAACAGATTGGGCGCGATTTTTAGAAGAGATTGCCAGCCAATATGAAGACGCCAAAAAAATAACCCTGGTGATGGACAACCTAAACACTCATACCCCCGGATCTTTGTATGAGACGTTTACACCAGATAAAGCCAAAGCGCTTTGGGATCGATTCAAGTTTGTCTTTACTCCCAAGCATGGCAGCTGGCTGAACATGGCCGAAATCGAATTAAACGTACTCAGCGGCCAATGCTTAAACAGGCGACTTGACAATATCGCAGAAATAAAAAAAGAGGTTGGCGCCTGGCAAGAATTTAGAAACAATAAAAACGCCAAGGTCATCTGGCAATTTTCGACAGATGACGCCCGGATAAAATTAACGCGCCTTTATCCGACATTAGAAGATTGACATGACACTAGGGTAAAGCGGCTATCTAAAGCCAATCACCTCCAGCGAGGCGGCGCCGGCGGCAACGGATAGGAGTGACAAGAGGCAGCCTGAGTAAGGTCGCTTCTTTCCACTTGCGTCATTTCCATAAAGATGGGGCTGAAGCGCAGAAAACAAACGCTCACATGCCCAACTGATATGACACAAAATAGTGTCATTTATGAAATAGTTTTTTTCGGACCAAGAGTTCTGCGCGGCGAATTGGTTTTTATTCCGCCGCATAAAACTCCAGACTCCTGTCTGGAGATGTAGCGGCTATCCAGAGAGTTATTACTGTGTTAAAAAGGCTGTTAGCGGCCGAGAAGAATCGCCTGCATGCCGATACAGCCAGCGAGCTTGGAGATTGCGCGGGCGATATCAAGGCGCACCTATGTTTTCTTAATAAGCGGATTGAGCTTTTGCCACTTCGGGCAGAGAAATTAATCCGCGAGGAGGACCAGCTTGGCCGCAGGTTCGACCACCTCGTTTCCGTTACCGGCATCGCTCGGGCCAGCGCTATTCAGATCCTGGGAGAGCTAGCTGTCTTGCCGGAGCATATGAACAAGCGCCAGTGGACTGCGCATGCCGGCCTTGATCCCAGAAAGTTTGATTCCGGAACCTCCGTGCACAGGCCGGCGCGGATCACTAGGGCGTGGAACCATTATTTGAGGAAGACGCTTTATATGCCAGCCCTCGTTGCTATCAGACGAGAAAAACGCATCCGTGCTTACTACGAACATCTTCTTGAAGCAGGCAAGCGGCCGTTTCAGGCAA
>JAJYIN010000057.1 GCA_021790075.1 Actinomycetes bacterium
ATGCAATCGATGGGCGGCGAGGCGCCGCATACCGCGGAGGCCGAGGCGGAGGTCAGCCGCATCTTCCTGGACGCGGACCCGACCAGCAGCACCAGGACCCCACCCAGCATACGCCGAGCCATGGGCCCCATGGTTGACCTCTATGAAATCTGGAGCGGCAGGCCGGTGTTCGACGCCTCGCTGATCACAGCCCCAACCCTGATCATCCGCGGAGACCACGATTTATTCTCGAATGATCCGGGCTATATCGACACCCTGACCAACGCCCCGATCAAGCGTTATGTCGTGCTGCCGTCCGCCACCCATTGGGCCTTGTTCGAAACACAGGCCGCGCCGCAACTGCTCAGCGAAGTCTCGAAATTCATGTCGGCGGGCCGGCCCCATCTGTCGCTGGAACTGACAGGTGCTTACTGGGCCGGCTACGCGGATTATACGGGCGGCCTCCTGAGTGTCGATTTCAGGATCAGTAACGGAAACGGTGCCGGCAATTACGACGGGTACAACGTTCGGATAACCGGTGCAAACGCCAGTAACGGCGTCATCCCGGCTTCGCCGGCGCTCGCGATGGGCAACGTACCACGTGGCTCCAGCACGACGTTTACAATCAAATACCAGATACCGCCGGGTGTCCGCTTCTTCCGGGCAACCGTCCACGGCACCGCTGAAGACGGCGCCGGCGTCGCCTACAGTTACCCCGGCTCCTGATGACTACATGTGCAAGACCAACCCGGACCGAAAGGAAAATCATGACCTCTGCCCGGTGACTTCGCCTGGGTCAGAACACCTGGGAGCGGTTCGTCCCGAACTGCTCCCAGGTGAAAAAAAACCACGCAGCCTCAGGCATCCTGATATGACGTTTTGGCAAGGAGGGCCAATGCGCAAAAGAGTATCACTTCTTGACACCACGCTCAGGGAGGGCGAGCAAACTCCCGGCGTTTCCTTCAGCATTGAACAGAAGTTGCGGATAGCGAGCCTGCTCAACGAGATGGGAATAGACGCGATCGAGGTCGGTGATCCCAACGTTTCCCGCGATGCCTACGCGTTCGTCAAGCGCGTTTCCGGCATGGGGTTCGCTGCTGAGATCGTCGCCCACTGCCGCGCCCTCGAGGAAGACATCGACGTGGCCGCATCCACCGGCGTCCACCGGGTGGCTATCTTCCTGGGCACATCACAAACACATCTTGACAGCAAGTCATGGCTTGATGAGAACGAGGCCATGGAAACAGCGGTGCGCGCGATTGAAACAGCCCGGTCTCATGGCGTGAGGGTAAGATTTGCCGCCGAGGACGCCACCAGGACAAACCAGGATTTTCTGCTGCGCATCTGCCGTGCCGCGGTTGAGGCGGGGGCCGACCGCATCAGTATCCCCGACACCGTCGGCGTACTGACCCCCGACGACGCCCGGAGCCTCTTTCGCCGGCTCTCCTCGAACCTGGAAACCGAACTGGACACGCACAACCACAATGATCTGGGGCTGGCGCTGGCCAACACCCTCGCCGCCATCGAAGGCGGCGCCACCTGCGCCCATGTGACCATCAACGGACTCGGAGAGCGGTCGGGGATCGCCTGTCTTTCCAGCCTGGCGGTGGCCCTCAAGGTTCACTACAACATCGAGACGGTAGCCATGGACGGCCTGATCAGGCTGAGCCGGATGGTGGAGGAATTCAGCGGCGTCAAGGTGCCTATCAACAGTCCTGTCGTGGGTGAGCACGCCTTCTCCCACAAGGCCGGCGTCCATACCGCCGCGGTCCTGAAGGATCCCTGCACCTATGAGGCCTTCCCGCCTGAACTGCTGAACCGAAACCGCAGCATCATCATCGACAAGTATACCGGCCGCAGCGCCGTCCGGGCCCGGCTGGCGGAGCTGGGCATCACCCCGGACGAGCAGACTCTAATAAAGATCGTCCGGGCAATCAAAGACAACCCGGACAAGAGCAGCTATACCGACAACGAGCTCCGCGACCTCGCCGGCAGCGCCGGCGCCGTCCAGGCATCCGTGAAGAAGATACCAAGCATCTGAAAACGATTTCCAGGGAAGGCGATCAATGAAACAGGCAAGCGATTTCGACAGGCTGCTGATAGCGCCGGAGGCAAGACCCACCTCAGAGATCCCCTACCATCACGATACGGCTCCCGGCGTTCGCCGGGTATTCCTGGAAAAGAAGCTTTTTCCAGAGGCCGAAGCTTACGTCATGGTCAGATCGGCAAGCGGCGTCCAATCCTGCCAGCCCGGATACATCGATGCTCACGCGCACAGCGTCAGCAGCATCTATTTGTTCATCGGCGCCGCCGGAGACCTGACCGGTCTGCGCGCCGAGGTCATTCTCGGCGAGGAAACCTTCGAGGTCGCCTCGCCGGCGACTGTCTATATTCCCGGGGGCATGTCCCACTACAGCCGCATCATCGGGGGTTCCGGTCATTTCTGCCACATCGTCCTGAAAGGCGACTACCGGGAGAGCCTCACAGAGGCCTCTGGCTCCCGGGCGGCCGGCCGGACCCCTGATCACCGCTCCCCGCATGAAAGCGGGCGGAGATGATGACTGGTTTCTACATGGAAATGGTGGACCGGAATATTGGCGTCTACACCTGGGAAGAGCAGGAAAAATTGAGGAACTCCAGAGTCGCTGTCTGCGGCCTCGGAGGCGTGGGCGGCTACGAAGCCATCCTGTGCGCGCGCATGGGTATCGGCAGCGTTACCGGCATCGACTTCGACACCTATGAAATCTCAAACATCAACCGGCAGATGCTGGCCACCACTCACACCGTTGACAAGCCCAAGGCCGATGCCATGCAGGAGGTGCTCGAAGCGATCAATCCGGACATGGAAGTCAACGGCCGCCGGGCCCGGGTTGACGAGGACAATGTCGTGGAACTCCTCAGTGGACACGATGTGGTTCTCGAGGCTGTTGATGATATGCCCACTCGTGTCATCATCCACCGCACCGCCCGGGAGCTGGGAATTCCCAGCGTCGGCATGTCCGGCAGCCCTCCGACCCGCGGCTTCGTCAGCACTTTCATGCCTGGCGGGATCCGCTACGAGGACGCGCTCAACCTTCCCGGGGCCGGCAGGAAGCTCACCGACATGGAACTGCGCCAGCAGATCGCGGACATCAAGAAGAAACGGGCCTGGCATTCCGTCAACCTGGGAGCCCCGGCGGATTGGGCCCAGGCATATTGCGATGGCAAGGCCGGCTGGATCATCACCCCTGTCCGCGCCCATCTGCTTGCCCTCTTCAGCTTTCATGAGGTGGTGCAACTGCTTAGCGGCAGGAAACCTCTGGCCGTCGCTCCCAAGGGCATCCTGATCGATCTTGCCCGGCAAACCCCCGTGACCGTCTGCGAGGCTCCGCCGGGCGGATGGGACTACACCACTCTTTGAAAAAGAATGAAAGGAGATGTTTCAGATGGGTATCGAAGTTGAAATGAAAGAGACAAGCAGCCCGGGTCAGATCGGGTTCTGCGCCGCCACCAATATCGGCATACTCACCGTCGACGAGGCAGCCAGGCTCAACCGCAGCCGCGTCGCCATCGTGGGGCTGGGAGGGGTTGGCGGCATCGCCGCCATCCAGTGCGCCCGGATGGGTATCCAGTATTTCCACCTGATTGACGGCGATGCCTTCGAAGCCAGCAATCTCACCCGGCAGATGCTCTGCTCCACCGCGCAGGTGGGCCGCTCCAAGGCGCAGGTGGCAGCTGAAGTCATCACTGAGATCAACCCCGGGATCGAAACGAGGGTGACCACGGAATATCTGGCCGAGGAGACTGCCCTGGAGCTGCTGGACGGCGTGGATGTGATCATGGATGGGACCGACAACCTGGTAGCGCGGGTGATCATCCATCGCGCCGCCCGCCGGCTTGGCATTCCTTCGGTCTGGATCGCGGTCACGCCGCCCTTCCGTGGAGGCGTCATGACCTTTACGCCGGACTCGATGTCCATGGAAGAAGCCCTCAGCCAGCCTTCATTGGGAAAGGAGCTCACTGACGGCGTCAAGCGCGAACTGCACGCGATCAAGGAGGCCCGCGCCCGCCACGCCGTCGGGCTGGCTGACGAGGTGAGCCGTGAGACCATGAAAGAATGGTGTGAGGACTTTATCGCCGGGAATGCTCCCTGGACCGTAATCTCGCCCATGGCCAATATCGTCGGGGTGCTGGCCAGCTTCGAGATGATGAAGGTCATCCTCGACCGGCCGCAGCTACAGCCGACCAGGGCGCCCAGCCTGGCGCTTGTCGATCTCTCCCGGCCAGAAATGGTGAAAATCGCGTGCCCGCCAGATGGCCGCTGGGACAACACCATGCTGTAATGGCTTCCCCGTCAAGGACAGTATCGCGGCCTGCCCCAACCGGCGAGGCGCCCGCTCATAAACGCAAGGAAAAGAAAGGACTGAAAATGTCACAGGCAGGAATAATGTTAATCGTGATATTTGCCGCCAGCCTCATCTTCAGGGACAGGATCCTGGCGGCGGCGGCAGGCGGCCTCTTCCTGCTCACTTTCCTGCTGGACAAAGACACCCTGGCCTCCGCCGGCAAGCCGGCCTTCTCGATCGGCATCTTCTTCCTGATGGTGTTCATTCTGATGCCCGTTGCCACCGGGAAAATCTTAATCAGCGATCTGCTGGCTCAGTGCGGGCGCCCCCAGTTCTTCCTCGCCATTCTCACCGCAGCCGCGATCTCGTACTTCGGCGGCCGGGGGGTCAGTTTCATGCAGCAGCCGCAAGTGCTGGTCGCCGTTGTCATCGGCACGCTCATGGGAGTGCTGTTTCTGCGCGGACTGCCGGCGGGCCTGGTGATCGCCTCGGGCATCGTTAGCGTGGCGGCGGGTTTATTGGGAAATCACTAAACCCCTCTCAGGAAGGGAAATCGCAGCGCCGGCCGTAACTCTTCAGGAATAACCGCAATCGCGTAAAGGAGATGGATGGAAACATCGCCGCAACCCGGCGGCCGGCTGGCGCAATGGCTGCCAATCACCGGCTGGCTTCCCCGCTATCACCGCACCTGGCTGCGCCCGGACCTCATCGCCGGCGTGGCGCTGGCGGGGCTGCTTGTCCCTGAAGGCATGGGTTATGCCGGCCTCGCCGGCGTGCCGCCCCAGGCTGGCCTCTACGCCGCCCTGGCCGGGCTTTTCATCTACGCCCTGTTCGGCTCCAGCCGTCAAGTGGCCGTTTCTTCCACCTCGTCAACGGCGGTCATGGCGGCGGCCGTGGCCGGGCCCCTCTCAAGTGGCGACCCGGGGCGCTACCTGGCGTTAGTGGCGGCGCTGGTCCTGACCGTCGGCCTTATCTTCATTGCCGCCTGGGTGGCGCGTCTGGGCTTTGTCTCAGACTTTATCGCCCGGCCTGTGGTAACCGGTTTTGTTTTCGGCCTGGCCCTCATAATCGGCGTGCGCCAGGCGCCGAAGCTGCTGGGAATACCCGGCGTGGAAGGAAACTTCTTCCAGATGGCCTGGGATGTTCTCTCGGAGCTGGGACGCGTGAACCTGCCTACCCTGACCATCGGCGCCGCCGCCCTGGTCACGCTGTTTCTGATGAGCCGCTTTGTGCCGCGCGTGCCCGGAGCCCTGCTGGTGCTGGTCGCCGGCATAGCCGTGGTCGCCCTGCTCCAGCTCAAGGATGCCGGCGTCGCCGTTGTGGGGCTGGTGCCATCCGGCCTTCCCCGTCCCTCCCTGCCGCATATTTACTGGGGGGACATGGTCACAATCGTTCCCAGCGCGGCGGGCATTGCGCTGGTGGCGTTTGCCGAGGGGCTCGGCTCCGCGCGCACTTTTGCCACCCGGTACAGATATGACATCTTTCCCGGCCAGGAGCTGAAGGCCACCGGCCTGGCCAATGTCGGCTCCGGCCTCCTGGGCGGCATCGTTGTCACCGGCGGCCTTTCCGGAACATCAGCCAACGATACCGACGGCGCCAAAAGTGAGGTGTCGACGCTGGCGGCCTCGGCGTTCATCCTGCTGACGTTGCTGCTGCTGACCCCCCTGTTCCGCGACCTGCCCGAGGCGGTCCTGGGAGCGATTGTTATACACGCTGTCAGGCACATGGTCAATGTGAGGGAGATCCGCCGCTTTGCCCGGGTCAGGCTGGACAGCCTCGGCATGTCCGTGCCGGCGCTGCTCGGGGTGCTCATCTTCGGGGTGCTGCCCGGATTGATGCTGGCCGTGGGGCTGTCCTTCGCGATCCTTGCCCGTGAGCTCAGCCAGCCGCGCGTGGCGCGGCTGGGGAAGATGAAGAAAACCGGAGCCTGGGTGAGCGCCGACCGCCACCCCGAGGCCGTCCGCTTTCCCGGGATCGAGATCTACCGCATCCAGGGCGTGCTCTTTTTTGCCAGCGCCAATGTGGTGCGGAACACCGTCAGGAAATCGGTGGCAGCCGCCGGAGCCCACCCACCCGTTGTCGTCATTGACCTGGAGATGCTTTTTGACATAGACGCCACCTCGGCGATCATGCTGGACGATCTCCGCCGCGACCTGAAGAAATCAGGCGCAGAAATCGTCTTTACCAACGTGCATCACCCGGTGGAGAAAATACTCAAACGCGAGGGGCTGTATGACCGCATCGGGCCACAGGGCTTTTTCCCCAGCGTCGATGAGGCTGTAGAGCAGCTGAGCCGTCGATAGAAGGGACGTGGTTCCCGGCAAGTGCCAAAGAAGAATCATCCGCGCACGATGCTATAATTGCGCCAGTTTTCAAATCATTACCCGGCTCAACAATGACCACAACACGTTTTGTCGAACAGCTAAAAAGTTTTTGTTCCCTCATGAAAGGGTCTTCTCCTTCGCTGATTCCGGCGCATCCCGAAGACCAGCTTAAAGGGCCAGTGCAAGCCTTCCTTTCGGAGGCTGGCAGCCTGTACAGCCTCGAAGTCATTACTAAAACCGAATCGCCCGTAGAAGGTGTTGGCAGACCCGACATCGGCGTGGCGGTCGGCGGCTTACTAACCGGCCATATCGAGCTCAAAGCGCCCGAGAAAAGCATAAGGCCATCTAGCTTCAAGGGAGCGGATAAAAAGCAGTGGGAGAAATTCAAGGCGCTGCCCAACCTTGTTTACACGAATGGCAGCCAGTGGGCTCTTTATCGCAGTGGCGTACAGGAAGGCAAGACGGTCTCCTTCTCCGAAAACGCGTGCGATGCGGGGGAAAAGTCTTTCACCGCCGAGCAGGCGCAGGAGCTCGAGCTGGTGTTTCGCAGCTTCCTGCACTGGCAGCCGCTGTCACCCTCTTCGCCCAAGGCGCTCGCAACCACGCTGGCCCCGCTCTGCCGCTTGCTGCGCCAGGACGTGCTCGTTGCGGTTCAGAGCCCTGCATCGAATATCGCGCAACTGGCAAAGGAATGGCGCGAGGTCCTTTTCCCCGATGCCGACGACAACCAGTTCGCCGATGCATACGCGCAAACGTTGACCTATGCCCTGCTTCTTGCCAGGTTCAGCAATAAGGATATCGACATCACTACGTCCAATGCGGCCGCAGCTATCAGGCGCGGCCATGCCCTCCTATCTACAGCACTCGAAATTCTGGCCAATCCTCTCGCCCGGCAGGAGATCGAGCTGGGAGTCGATCTGCTCGAGCGCGCCATCGACGCCATCGACATGACCGTGCTGCTCAAAAAACACGCCGATCCCTGGATTTACTTCTACGAGGATTTCCTCGCCGCTTATGATCCGAAGCTGCGCAAAGACCGGGGCGTCTATTACACCCCGGTCGAGGTCATCCATGCCCAGACGCGCCTGGTTTCGCGGCTGCTCCAGGACAATTTTGACAAGCCGCTCTCTTATGCTGACGACGGGGTGGTTTTTCTCGATCCTGCCGCCGGCACCGGCAGCTACCCTCTTGTCGCCATCGAACAGGGCCTGAAGCTGGTGGAAAAACAGCAGGGTCCCGGGGCAGTCGCCGGCCGTGCCTCGGAAATCGCACGAAATTTCAACGGGTTCGAGGTGCTCATTGGCCCTTATGCCGTCTCTCACCTGCGGGTGACCGAGGCGATCATGGCCGCCGGTGGCACCCTGCCCGAAAACGGCGTCCATGTCTATCTGACCGACACGCTGGAGGCGCCGCACGCAATGGGCAAGGCCGGCCAGCTGACCCTGCAGTACAAACCGCTCAGCGACGAGCACCTCCGCGCCCGGGACGTAAAGGAGAACGTCCGCGTCATGGTCTGCATGGGGAACCCTCCCTACGACCGGCAGGTGATCGAACCTGGCCGCGAGGAGACCGAGCAGCGCAAGGGCGGCTGGGTCCGCTTCGGCGAGGACGGCCAGGAGGGGATACTGGATGATTTCCTGAAACCGGTCAGGGAAGCCGGGCAGGGCGTTCACGCCAAGAATCTCTACAACGATTACGTGTATTTCTGGCGCTGGGCGCTCTGGAAGGTTTTTGAGAAGACGAGGGAGGGCGGCATCGTCTCGTTCATCACCGCTTCCTCTTATCTGCTCGGACCGGGCTTCATCGGCATGCGGAAGGTGATGCGCCAACTGCTGGACGAGCTCTGGATCATCGACCTGGAAGGCGACAACCTCGGCGCCCGCAAGACCGAGAATGTTTTCAACATCCAGACGCCCGTGGCGATCGCAGTAGGGGTCAGGTATGGGAAGCCGAAACCGGCCAGGCCGGCAAAGGTGCACTATGCGAAGATCACCGGCAGCCGCGAGGAGAAGCTGAACCAGCTTTATGCTGCCGGCAAGTTCGAGGATCTGGACTGGAAGGATTGCTTTGCGGGATGGGAGGAGCCGCTGCTGCCGGAGGGGGAAGGTGATTATTATTCATGGCCGCTAATGACGGATATATTTCCGTGGCAATACTCCGGTGTTCAGATGAAACGCACTTGGGTTATCGGGGAAATACCAGAGCTATTGAAACAAAGATGGAAAGTATTGCTATCAGCGGATCAAGATTTAAAGAGGGCTGCATTCAGGGAAACGGGATCGAGAAATATCTCCCAAAGCTACCCAGATGTCAACAATCCGGGTAATGTGTTAACCCCTATCGCAGAGCTGGAAGAAAATGACACACTCGTAAAACCCGTGAGTTATGGATACAGGAGTTTTGACCGGCAGTGGCTGATTCCCGATGGACGGCTTGGTGACAGAATGAGGCCGCCGTTGTGGCAATCCTACAGCGACAAACAGATTTTCATGACCAGCCTTCTTACCGGTGTCGTCGGCCTCGGCCCAGCAGCGACAATATCTGCCAATATCACTGATTTACATCATTTCCGAGGCTCATTCGGCGGCAAAGACGTCATCCCCCTCTACCGCGACTCCCAGGCAGACCACCCAAACATCACCGATGGCCTGCTTGACAAGCTGAGCGAAACTTATGGCAGCAGCGTCGCCACCGAAGACCTGTTCGCCTACGCCTACGCCCTGCTGGCATCCCCCGCCTATGTCGACAGTTTCAGCGAGGAGCTCACCATCCCCGGTCCGCGTCTTCCTCTCACAAAAGACCAGTCACTATTCAGGCAGGCGGCCGCCCTGGGCCGTAAGTTGATATGGCTACACACCTATGGCATGAGATTCGTGCCAGCGGGGAAAAGGGCCGGAGAGCTGCCGCAGGGACAGTCCCGCTGCACCGAAGCCATCCCGGATACTCCCGACGGCTATCCCGAGGAATTCTCCTACGAGCCTGAGACCAGAACGCTACGTGTCGGCGACGGCGTTTTCGCCCCGGTCACAAAAGAAATCTGGGAGTTCAGCGTTTCCGGGCTGGAGGTGGTGAAATCCTGGCTCTCTTACCGGATGAAAGCCGGCGCCGGCCGGAAATCTTCCCCTCTGGACGAGATCAGGCCTGAGCGCTGGACGCCGGCGATGACCACCGAACTCCTGGAACTCCTCTGGGTGCTGGAAGCGACCATCGATTTCTATCCCGAAGCGGAAAGCCTCCTTGACGCTGTTATCGCCTCAGATCTGTTCTTATCCACAGAATTACCCGAGCCTTCCGCCGAAGAACGAAAGCCGCCGGCAGTCTCATCTGATTCACAACTCAGTCTGGATAAATGAAATTCACAAAGTATTTTGAAGAAATGCGCCGCAGGCCCGACAGGGCAGAAATAAAGATGGAGTGGATCCGGAACGTGATTGAGAATCCCGTCAGGGAAACAATACAGGAGGATGGGCGGATTCGCCGGTGGGCGCCCCTTGATGAGATGCAAGGCCGATACTTGCGCGTTATACTACTGGCAGACGGGGAGACTGTGCACAACGCATTCTTCGACAGGAGCTTCAGACAGTGAAGATCAAATATTTTCAGGACACTGATACGTTATACATAGAATTCCGGGAAGCGGAAATTGCCGAAACCCGCGACCTGGATGAAAACACCCTGCTCGACATCGATCAAGCTGGCAATATCTGCGGCATCACTGTTGAGCATGCGAGTGAAAGAACAGATATTCCCCATTTTTCTTTCGAACAATTCGCGGCATGATCCTCCGGAGATAATCGTGACCGGAAACTAAGGCGCGCCTGACGGCGCGCCTTTTAATTGCCCTAGATCTCAGCGCGGGAGTTTAGAACAGCCCCATGACCCTCCCGGTCTCGACATCGATGTCGACGTCCACGGCCGCCGGGCGCACCGGCAGGCCGGG
>JAJYIN010000058.1 GCA_021790075.1 Actinomycetes bacterium
TTCCGATCTGGCCGATGAAATCTGATAAAGTGAACGGGGTTTGCGTCCGGATGGCTTTTCCCGCTCAGAAAAAGGTTCGATAATCGGCCACAACAATCTTCAGGAGTGAGTCAGTTTGATCATCGGCGTACCATCTGAAGTTGAAATCGACGAATACCGCGTCGCCATCACGCCCGCCGGCGTCAGGGAACTGGTGTCTGCCGGTCACCAGGTGCTGATCCAGAAAGGAGCGGGCGAAGGCAGCCGCCTGGAGGACAAGGCCTATCAGGATCAGGGCGGCATCCTCGTCGATGGTTATGAGGAGCTGTTCGACCAGGCGGATCTGATCGTCAAGGTCAAGGACCCTTCCGAGAAGGAAGTGAATCTGCTGAAGTCGTCACAGACCATCTTCTCCTACCTGCATCTGGCGCCGCAGCCGCAGCTGGCGGAGGTGCTCATGGAGAGCGGCGCCACCTGCATCGCATACGAGACCGTGGAGCTTCCCGACGGCAGCCTGCCGCTGCTGGCGCCCATGAGCGAGATAGCGGGGCGGATGGCGGCCCAGGTGGGCGCCTACTTCCTGGAAAAGATGATCGGCGGCCGCGGCATCCTCCTGGGAGGTGTCGCCGGCGTGCCCCCGGCCAAGGTAGTGGTGCTGGGCGCGGGCATCGTCGGCTCCAACGCCGCCAAGATCGCCGCCGGCATGCTGGCCAATGTGGTGGTGCTGGACAAGAACCTGGAGCATCTCCGCTCGCTCCACAGCTACATCTCAGGCAGATTGACAACAGTCATGTCGACTAGGCTGGCGGTCGAGGAGCATGTGTCTACCGCTGACCTGGTCATCTGCGCCGTGCTGGTGCCGGGGGCCAGGGCGCCCAAACTGGTCACCGAGTCGCTGGTTCAGGAGATGATCCCCCGGTCGGTGATCGTCGACGTCAGCATCGACCAGGGAGGCTGTTGCGAAACGTCTCACATGACCACCCACAGCGAGCCTACCTACATCATGCATGACGTCATCCATTACAGTGTCGGCAATATCCCCGGCGCGGTGCCGATAACATCGACCTACGCCCTCACGAACGCCACCTTGCCATATATCATCGAGATCGCCAACCGCGGCGTCAATTCCGCGGTTAGGGAGAATGAGACCCTCGCCCGCGGCATCAACGTCATGGAAGGCAAGCTCACCAACCAGGCGGTGGCCGACGCGGTCGGCCAGCCGTATTACAACCTCGAGAGCATCATTCCCTTCAGGTTGTAAAGCACGCCCGTCCTCAACCAAGGTCTTGTCCCCGGCCTCTTGCTGCTGGCAGTCGTCCTCGCAGGCCTGGAGATCAAGATCCACCAGGAAGAGAAACTGATGGCCCAGGCATTCGGCGAGAGCTACGCCTACACGAAAGGCGTTGTGTATACAAACTGGAGACGCCCGGAAATGCCGCCAAACAATTTTCCGCGGCTGAATAGGCACAAGTCCCATCCGGCGCAGGGCAGGAGCTGCGGTCTTCGTGGCTAACTAGAAACCATGAACATTGACCCGGCCCGGCAGACCACGCAGATGAATCCGCTGTTTGAAGAATTCCTCGCCTATCTGCAGTTCGAACGGGGGCTGGCGGGCAACACCGTCGCCGCCTACCGCCGCGACCTGATGCAGTTTGGCGATTTCCTCGAGGAAAAGGGGCTGGCCGCCGGGGAAGTCGGCACCGCCCAGGTGCGTGACTTCCTGAGCACGGTCAGGGGCGCTGAGTCCCGCCGTGGGCGGCGCCCCGCTGAAGGTGGCGCGGTTCTCGCCGGGCAGCGCCATAAGGACGGGGGGCATGACCCCCGCGGCCGGACCGCTGCGCCGGCCGGCATGCGCAGGATTGCCCCCTCACCAGCCACGGTCGCCCGCAAGACCAGCGTGCTGCGCAACTTTTACCGCTTCCTCTGCCGTGAAGGGCTGGCCGCCAACGACCCTGTCTCGGCTGTCGAACCGCCGCGCCGCGGAAAGAGACTGCCCACGGTGTTAAACCTGGGGGAGACCCGCATGCTGCTGGCGCAGCCTGCCGGCGCCTCTCCGGCGGCGCTCCGTGACAGGGCGATGCTGGAACTGCTCTACGGCTCGGGCCTCAGGGTTTCGGAGCTCATCAGCCTCCAGACGGGCGACGTCGACCTGGAGGGCGGCTTGGTCCGCTGCATGGGGAAGGGCTCCAAGGAGCGGGTGGTGCCGGTGGGCGAGCCGGCCCTGTTGGCGGTGAGCGGCTATCTGCGCCGGGGAAGACCATTTCTTGGCAAGGCGGTCAAATCCGGCCACCTGTTCCTCAACCGTTTCGGGCGGGGGCTCACGCGCCAGAGCGTCCACCGCCTGCTGGTGCGCTACGCGCGCGCGGCGGGCCTGAACAAACCGGTGACCCCGCACACCCTCAGGCACAGCTTCGCCACCCACCTGCTGGCCGGCGGCGCCGATCTCAGGAGCGTGCAGGAGATGCTGGGCCACGCCGACGTCTCCACCACCGAGATTTATACGCATCTGAGCCACGGCCGGCTCCGGGAGATATATTTCCATGCTCATCCGCGTGCCCACCGGACGCCTGAAGATTTCCACCCTGACACTCCGGCCATGAGAGCGCAAGAGAATTCACACCCCGGCCCGCGGGCGCGGAAGGCGCCGGGAAGATGATAAACCCCCTCTGGCTTTGGGGGCGGTCAGGCAGGAAGCTCCGGCGCCGGGGCCGCTGCCTCATCCTGCTCCTGGACGGCGTCGGCGCGGGGGCGCTGCCCGACGCCGGCGGGTTCGGCGACGAGGGCGCCAATACGCTGGGCCATGTAGCCGAGGCCGCCGGGGGCCTGAAACTCCCCAACCTGGGGGCCCTGGGGCTGGGGAACATCCTGCCGATCCGGGGAGTGCCGCCGGCCCCGCGGCCGCAGGCGCTCTTCGGCCGCCTGCGCGAGCTCTCGCGGGGCAAGGACACGACCGCGGGACACTGGGAGATCATGGGGGTCATCACCGCCAGGCCGTTCCCGGTGTATCCGCATGGGTTCCCTCCCGAAATCGTCGGGGAGTTTTCCCGCCGCACCGGCCGGGGCGTGCTGGGCAACAAGCCGGCGTCCGGCACCGAGATCATCAAGGAGCTGGGCGAGGAGCACATCCGGACCGGCAGCCTGATCGTCTATACCTCCGCCGACAGCGTTTTCCAGGTGGCCGCCCACGAGGACGTGGTGCCGCTGGAGGAGCTTTACGAGGACTGCCGCATCGCCCGCGAGCTGCTCCGGGACGAGCACGGGGTGGCGCGCGTGATCGCCCGTCCCTTCGTGGGGGAGCCGGGCAGTTTCACCCGGACGCCACGGCGCCGCGATTATTCCCTGATGCCGCCCCGCACCTATCTCAACCTGCTCGCGGAGCTGGGAGTGCCGGTCCACGGCGTCGGCAAGATCTGGCAGATCTTTGCCGGCTCCGGAGTGGGACACGAGCACAAGACATCTGGAAATACTGACGGTTTATCAAAGACCACATCACTTATGCGTGATATTGACGAGGGGCTCATCTTTACCAACCTGGTCGACTTCGACATGCTCTGGGGCCACCGCAACGACGCCGCCGGCTTCGCTGCCGGGCTGGAGGAAGTGGACGCGGCCGTCCCGGCCCTGATCGCCGCCTGCCGCCCCGGTGACCTGTTCATCATCACCGCCGACCACGGTTGCGACCCTTGTTTTCCCGGCACCGACCATACCCGCGAATATATCCCCCTGCTGGCCAGGATGGGAGGCGAGGTCTTTTCTCCCGGCGGCTCCCTGTTTGAAGCGGCGCCCGGCTACCGCCGGGGACCACTGGAGCGGCAGCCTCGCGACCAGCCCTACCTGGGCGACTTCTCGGATATCGGGGCGACCGTGTTACGTTTCTTTACTGGTGTCAAGCTCCAGATGGCGGAAGCGATGAAGATGCCGGGGCGGCCGTTTCTGGTGGAGGTCAACCAGTGAGACCGCGGGCGGTCTGCAGCCGGGAAAGATGACCGAGGCTGGACCCGTCCATTACCGGAAAGGGCAGAAGCAGCGGGGATGGCATCGTAAAACCGGTTTACCGCATCAGGAAACCCAAAAGCCGACCCGGCAACGCCTCACGAAGAGTCTGCCAGACCGGCTTCCGCCAGTGTATGTTGCAACTACTGGCCCCGACCTTGATGTTTTCCGGCCCCTAACAGAAAGTCCCGCTTGCCGGACCCCCCGGCCCGGCGATGGCTAGAAAAGCGGCGGGCTGGCGGCTCGATGGAGGCGCCAGCCGGCAACCACGCGATCTGTGGGGCGAATAGTATCACATCTTCTGATAACAGTCTATAGGAATTGTGTAGAATCCTTTTATGGAAAACATAGTCGAGCTGATTCAGCATAAGCGCGACGGCGGCGAGCTGCCTGCCGGCGACATCGAGGCGCTCATCGCCGGCTACATGTCCGGCGAGGTGGCCGATTATCAGATGTCGGCTTGGCTGATGGCGGCTTTTCTCCGGGGGCTGACCCTGGCCGAGACCCTGGCGCTGACCGGGGCCATGATCGCCAGCGGCGATACCCTCGATCTCTCCGGGCTGGGCCGCCGCGTGGTGGACAAGCACAGCACCGGCGGCGTGGGGGACAAGGTCTC
Organism: Actinomycetes bacterium; assembly: GCA_021790075.1. Lineage (GTDB taxonomy): Bacteria > Actinomycetota > Thermoleophilia > BMS3ABIN01 > BMS3ABIN01 > JAJYIN01. Next base: position 4,589 of record JAJYIN010000058.1, read on the forward strand.
GCTGGTGCTGGGACCGCTGGTGGCGTCCTGCGGCGCCGTCTTCGGCAAGATGTCAGGACGCAGCCTTGGCCATACCGGCGGCACCGTCGACAAGCTGGAATCGATACCGGGTTTCAGGACCGGCCTGGAAGTGGACCACTTTGTGGCGCAGCTGCGGGAAGTAGGCGTCTGCATCGCCGGCCAGACCGTCAACCTGGCGCCGGCAGACGGGCGCCTGTACGCGCTCCGGGACGTGACGGCCACGATCGATTCCAACCCGCTCACGGCGGCCAGCATCATGAGCAAGAAGATCGCCGGCGGCGCCCAGGCTGTCGTGCTGGACATCAAGGTGGGCCGGGGCGCGTTCTTCACCAATATGGGCCAGGCCCGCGGCGTCGCCCACCTGATGGAAGAAATCGGGAGGGCGCACGGCATGGAAGTGGTGTCCGTGATGACCGCCATGGAGCAGCCGCTGGGCCATGCCGTGGGCAATTCCCTGGAAGTGCTGGAAGCGGTGGAGGCGCTGGCCGGACGCGGGCCGGCCGACCTGGCCGCCGTGGTGGTCGAGCTGGCCGCCAACCTGCTGGCGCTCTCAGATCTGGGCTGGGACAGGGAACGGTCCAGGGAGGAAGCCGGCCGGCGCCTGTCCGGCGGCGAGGCGCTGCCGCGGTTCCGCCGCTGGGTGGAAGCGCAGGGCGGGGACGCATCTTTCATCGATGATCCCGGCAGGCTGCCGCTGGCGCCGCACCGGCTTAAGATAACGGCCCCGGCGGATGGCTACGTCAGCGCCATCGACGCCCTCGCCGCCGGCAAGGCGGCCTTCCGTTTGGGGGCGGGCCGCCGGCGGAAGGGAGACGCGGTCAACCACGGCGTCGGGCTGGTCCTGCACGCCAAGGTGGGGGACAGGGTGGGGAAGGGAGAGGCCATCGCCAGCGTTTACGCCGGGAATACCGAGGCCGCCGGCCGAGCCGCCGGCGAGGTCGCCGCCGCGTACGAACTTGCTCCTGAGCCGGTTCCGGCGCCGCCGGTCATCATCGGATAGCTCCACCTCCTCTCCACACCTGCGTCACCTCTTCTCCGCTTGCCCCGGCGGGACGGATTCTGCTAGTTTTAGCTGTTTGGAAGATTCTGCTTTTCCGGGAGGTCTTTAATCAACGCCAGTATCATTACCAGGCCCGTGGGACCGCTGCAGGCCAATTTTTACCTCGTCCATGACCTCGAGGGGGGGACGGGGTTCGTCATTGATCCCGGCGGCGATGCCGGCCTGATTATGGAGTCCGCCCGCGAGGCGGGGGTAACTATTGAGGCCGTCATGATCACCCATGGGCATCACGATCATCTGGGCGCGGCCGCGGAGTTGGCGGCGGCTACCGGAGCCGAGATCTGCGGCAGCGCCGAAGTAGCGATGGTGCTGGCCGAGCCCGACCGTTACGCGCTGTTTCCAGGCCTGCCGCAGGTGGCGCCCGGCAAGGTGGACCGCCTGCTCGAAGGCGGCGAGACCCTGGATTTCGGCGGCCTGGAGGCGCAGGCGATTGCCACACCGGGGCACTCGCCCGGCTCGATCACCTATTTCACCGCCGGCGGCCTCTTTTGCGGCGACCTCCTCTTCCACGGATCCATCGGGCGGACCGACTTGCCCGGCGGCTCGTTCGACGAGCTGGCCGGCTCGGTAAAGAAGCTCATCCTCGCTTACCCGCCGGATACGGTCGTCTATCCCGGCCATGGCAACACCACGACGCTGGCGGAGGAGAAGGAGAAAAACCCGTTCCTCACCGATCTGGGCTGGTAAGTGCAGGGCCCCAAGGGAACATATGACGTATTGCCCGCGGATCAACCACTGCGGCAGACCGTTCTGGCCGAGGCCCGCCGTATCTTCATCACCGCCGGCTACGGCCGTATTGCCACACCCACCTTCGAGGACACCGCCCTTTTCGAGCGCGGCGTGGGCACTTCTTCCGACATCGTCCGCAAGGAAATGTACACGTTCACCGACAAAGGTGGCCGCAGTCTGACGCTGAAGCCGGAGGGGACGGCGCCGGTGGTGCGCGCTTACATCCAGCATGGCATGCACAAGCTGCCGCAGCCGGTGAAACTGTGGTACCTGGAGCGGATGTTCCGGTTTGAGCGTCCCCAGGCCGGCCGCTACCGTGAGCACTACCAGCTGGGAGCCGAGGCAATCGGCTCCGGCGACCCGGCCCTGGACGCCGAGCTGATCGTGATGATGTCCGACCTGTATGACTCCCTGGGCGTGCCCGACGTGGAGCTGCGCCTGAGCAGCATGGGGGATCGCCAGTGCCGCCCCGCCTACATCGAAAAACTCAGCGCCTATCTGAAACACGCGATCGGCGGCCTCTGCCCCGACTGCCGCGAGCGGGCGAGGCTCAATCCGCTCAGGGTTTTCGACTGCAAGAACGAGCGCTGCATCGCCATCCTTGTCGACGCCCCCAGGCTGGTTGACAATCTGTGCGAAGCGTGTCAAGAACATTTTGACGCCGTGCGTGGCTTCCTGGACCTGCTGGGGCGCCCCTACCGGGTGGACGGCACCCTGGTGCGCGGTTTTGATTATTACACCCGCACCACCTTCGAGTACGAATGCGACCGCCTGGGCGCCCAGAAGGGGATCGGCGGCGGCGGCCGTTACGACAACCTGGTGGAGGAGATCGGCGGCCAGCAGGCGCCGGCAGCGGGATTCGGCACCGGCCTGGAACGGATCGTACTGGCGCTCAAATCCGCCGGCATCGCGCCGGAACCGCCGGGTGAGGATGTCTTTTTCATCATCCTGAACGACGAGGCCCGTCCGGCCGCGCTCACGGCGATGCACGCGCTTAGGCGCGCCGGCATCACCGCCGGCATCGACTACGCCGGCCGCAGGGCCAAGGGGCAGATGAAGCAGGCGAATCGCGTCCGGGCCCAGTTTGCTGTTATTATCGGCGAGGAAGAAATCGCCGCCGGCAACGCGACCGTAAAGGACATGATCTCCGGCGAGCAGGAAAAGATCGGCCTGGAGGCGCTGGTCGAATATCTGGTGGACCGGGTGTAAAGGGAAGCATGGGACCCACTGGACGAATTGCCCTGGCACGCCTTTGCAGGTTGGCCGGACGGTGTGTAACGGGAAAGATGGTAATTGCGAATGAGAACTGATTATTGCGGCAGACTGGCAACCGCGGATGAGGCCCGCGCCGTCACCCTGTGCGGCTGGGTCCATCGCCGCCGCGATCATGGCGGCCTCATCTTTATCGATCTGCGGGACGTCAGCGGCCTGGTGCAGATTGTCTTTGACCCGGAACGCTCCGGGGACATACACCAGACCGGCCACTCCCTGCGGCCCGAGGACGTGCTCCAGGTCGAGGGCAAGGTAGCGCTGCGGACGCCGGAAACGGTCAACCCCGACCTGCCCACGGGGGAGGTCGAGGTGAACGTCACCGGCATCGAGATCCTGAACCGTTCCGAGACGCCGCCCTTCAGCGTCGAAGAGCGGACCGAAGTGGACGAGACGCTCCGGCTCAAGTACCGCTACATCGACCTCAGGCGCGACGAGATGCTGGGCAACCTGCTCCTCCGGCACCAGGTGGTGCGCACCGTGCGCGCGTTCCTGGACGGTTCCGGCTTTACCGAGGTGGAGACGCCGGTGCTCACCAAGAGCACGCCGGAGGGCGCCCGCGACTTTCTGGTCCCATGCCGCCTGCAGGCGCGGAAATTCTACGCGCTGCCCCAGTCGCCCCAGCTTTTCAAGCAGCTCCTGATGGTGGCCGGGCTGGACCGCTATTACCAGTTCGCCCATGCCTTCCGCGATGAGGACCTGCGGGCCGACCGCCAGCCGGAGCATACCCAGATCGACATGGAGATGTCCTTCATGGACCCTGCGGAGATCATGTCGCTGCTGGAAGACCTGCTAGTGGGCCTGTTCGCAAAAGTGAACGGCGCCGCGCCCTCCAGGCCGTTTCCGGTGATGACTTACGACGAGGCCCTCCTTAAGTATGGCTCCGACAAGCCGGACCGGCGCTACGAGCTGCCCATCGTCGACGTTTCCGGAGTCTTCAAGGCGACCGGATTCGCCGTCTTCGCCGGCGCGCTGGAAGGCGGCGGCGTCATTCGGGCCCTGCGGGCTCCGGGCGGCGGCCGCTTCTCCCGCCGGGAGGTGGATGAGCTGACGCAGTTTGCCATCAGCGAGGGGGCCAGGGGCCTGGCCTACCTGTTTATCCGCGAGGGGCTGGAGGTGGCGTCGCCCATCGCCAAGTTCCTGGCCCCCGACGAGGTGCGCGGCGTCATCGAGGCGACGGGGGCGGCCGCGGGCGACATCATCTTCTTCGTGGCCGACCTGGCGGTAGTCGCGGCGCCCGTGCTGGGGGCCCTCAGGCAGAGGCTGGCGTATGAGCTTGGCCTGGTCCGGCAGGGCTGGAGCTTCCTGTGGGTGACCGATTTCCCCATGTTCAAGCTGGACGAGGACACCGGCGAGATCGTGGCCGAGCACCACCCCTTCACGCTGCCGACCCCGGAGACCGTCGAGCACCTGGACAGCGACCCGCTGCTTGTACGCGGCAGCCTTTTCGACCTGGTGCTCAACGGCGTGGAGATCGCCAGCGGCGGACTGCGCATCCACAAGCCGGAGCTGCAGCGGCGCATACTGGCCATTCTCGGCCATGAAGACCATGATATGGAGCGGGATTTCGGCTTCCTGCTGGAAGCGCTCAAATACGGCGCTCCGCCGCATGGCGGGCTGGCCTTCGGGCTGGACCGGCTGGTGATGCTGATGGCCGGCCTGTCCACGATCCGGGACGTCATCGCCTTTCCCAAGACCCAGAGCGGCGGCTGCCCGCTCACCGGCGCTCCGGCGCAGGTCGACCCGGCGCAACTGCGGGAACTGAAGGTCAAAACCACGTGAGAAAGGGTTTTTCCGGCTATTGCCGAAGAAGAAACCCTTGTGCTAGTATGATGGTGCTCGACCTTGTTTGTGATCTGAAACTTTATTGAGCCAACACATTGTGTAAGGGAGCTTTGTCTTCCCGAGCTGTCCGAGGGTAGCTGGGGAGCGGGCACCCACCTGCTGGAGCAGGTTCAATAAACAGACAGACACGGCAAGGTGGAGCTTTATTTTGGGAGGAAAATGATCAGGCTTTTCAAGACCTCGGCCGCGGTGCTGGCAATAGCGCTCGTGGCTGTTTTGTTTGCGGCCGGTTGTGGTGGTGGCGACACGACTTCAACGCCGGCGACTCCGGCCACCACGGCGGGCGCTTCCGGCGCGGCGGGCGCAACCAATGCGGCCGCCAGCAGCACGCAAACGCCCGAGTCGCTGATCGGACAGGTCATTACACCCACCGACCGCTCGCCGAAGGAGTTCCAGACAGCCATCAGCAACCGGCGTCCGGTCGTGGTCACCTTTTACATGACCGGTCCCGCCGACGATTCCCAGGTGCGCACGGCTGTCACCGCCCTCGAGAGCCGCTACAAAGGGCAGGTCGATTTTTTCGACTATCAGTACACGGATGGCTCGCGCTACGGTGACTTGACCAGACTGCTGAAAGTGAATACCACGCCGGCGGTGATAGTCATCAACAAGCAGGGCAAGGTGCAGGAAGCCTGGAGCGGTTACGTTGACCAGAAGTCGATCGAGCAGGGGATCGTCGAGGCGATCGGCAGCTAAACTCGGGGACACCATACTATTTTTTTGCAGGTTTTTTGCGCGAACGTATAAAAAGATCATTTGAATGGGAAGTGCAGGCAGGACACCATGCATATTTCCATATGCAAAATACCTGCAAAAAAATAGTATGGTGTCCCCGAGTTTCCCATGGCAAACGGTTACAAAAGCTTCCTTGACAGCCCCTACGCCGGCGAAATGCCTGATGCTCACGGCGCCGGCGAGGCCGGTGATACCGGCTGCGGCGCGCTGATCCGCATATTCATCCGCTTTTCTGGCGCGGAAGTCAGCCGGGCGTCTTTTGAGGCGACCGGCTCCAGCGCCGCCATCGCCGCTGCCTCCCGCC
>JAJYIN010000059.1 GCA_021790075.1 Actinomycetes bacterium
GTCGGAATCGTAAACGCCATCGAAACGGCGTTTGGCCATCAGGATGGCCTCGGCTCCGATTTCAAGGGCCCTCAGGGCCGCCGCCGTGTCGGTAGTGAAGAACGGGTTGCCCGTTCCGGCGGCGAAAATGACGATGCGTTTCTTCTCCAGATGGCGGATGGCGCGCCGGCGGATGTAAGGTTCCGCCACCTCCTGCATATGGATCGCGGACAGCAGGCGTGTGTCCAGCCCCAGCTTCTCCATGCCATCTTGCAGGGCCAGCGCGTTGAGCACCGTGGCGATCATCCCCATGTAGTCGCCGGTGGCGCGGTCCATGCCGCGGGTGCTGCCGGCAACACCGCGGAATATGTTGCCTGCCCCCACGACTATGGCTATCTCCACTCCCCGTTCCCAGGCATTCTTGATCTCCGATGAGATAGAGCTTATCTTTTCCGGGTCGATACTGAGGTGCTCTTCGCCCTGTAGCGCCTGTCCGGAGAGCTTGAGCAGGATGCGTCTAAAAACCGGCTTGCCGGCCGCAGGATTTTCTGATTTGGTTCGGCCAGACAATTATTCCTTGCCTAGCTCGTAGCGGGCAAACCTCTTGATCTCGATGTTCTCGCCGATCTTGCCGGAAAGGTGGCCGCGCAGCTGCTCGATGGTGAACTGGTCGTCCTTGACGAATGCCTGTTCGAGAAGGCAGACCTGGGAGTACCATTTCTCCAGTTTTCCCCTGGCGATCTTCTCCAGAATGTTTTCCGGTTTGCCGGTCGCAGCTGCCTGCTCCTTGTAAATGCACATTTCGCCTTCCACTACCTCATCCGGGACGTCTTCCCGGCCGATGCAGAGTGGCGCCGAGGCTGCGATATGCATGGCCAGGTCGTGCACGAACTGGCGGAAGTCATCGGTTTTGGCAACGAAGTCAGTTTCGCAACCAACCTCGACCAGCACCCCGATCTTGCCACCCCCATGGATGTAGCTGTCGACGAGCCCCTGATTCGTCGTCCGGCCGCTGCGCTTGGCGGCGTCGGCCAGACCCTTGGTCCTCAGCAGTTTGACGGCTCCCTCGATGTTTCCTCCGGTCTCCGCCAGGGCCTTCTTGCAGTCCATCATGCCGGCCCCGGTTTGGGCGCGGAGCTCTTTCACTTCTTTAGCGCTGACAGTCAATGGTGCACCTCGTTGATTTTTTAAGTTTTACTCAGACTTTTTTTGTTCTTCGCCGGCTTTCTCGTTTGCCTGGGCCTGCTCGACATCAGGCTCTGGCTGGGCAGCAGGCTCCGTCCGGGCCGCAGGCTTGGCTTCAGTCTCGGGTTTGGCTTTAGCCGCGGGCTTGGCTTCCGCCTTTGCCTTGGCTGCCGGTTTTTCCTCAGCCCTGGGCTCAGCTTTGGCTGCGGGCTTTTTCCCGCCTTTGGCCTTGGGCTCAGCCTTGGCTGCGGGCTTTTTCCCGGCCCTTGCGGCTGCCGGTTTTTCCTCAGCCTTGGCCGCAGTCCGGCCTGCCTGTTTAGCGGCTTTTTTGCTTTCGGCGGCGGCCTGCTTTGACGTTTCAGCCTCGGCGGCTGCTTTGGCTTTCGCCGCTTCTGCCTTGGCGGCCTCTGCTTTGGCCTCTTCGGCGGCAGCGGCGGCTGCCTGCATTTCCTTCTCGGAAAGAAGCTGCCTGCCTTCGAGAACAGCGTCAGCGAGGGCCCGGATAATCAGGCCGCATGAGCGGATGGCGTCATCGTTTCCGGGAATGACGTAATCCACCTCGTCAGGGTTACAGTTGGTATCCACGAGCGCGACGATGGGGATATGCAGTTTGCGTGCTTCCTTGATGACGATGGCTTCACGGCGGGGGTCGATAACGAATATCGCCGCCGGCAGCTTGTCCATATCGGCCACTCCGCCAAGGTTGGTTTCGAGCTTGCGCAGCTCCGCCAGCAGGTTCATCTGCTCACGGGTCGGCAGCAGGTCAAGCTGGCCCTCGTCCCGCAGGCGCCTGAGCTCATGCATGCGCTTGATGCGTTGGTTGATGGTGTTGAAGTTGGTCAGCAGGCCGCCCAGCCAGCGATGAGACACATACGGCATGGCTGACCTGAGAGCTTCTTCGGCAATGGTGTCCTGGCACTGTTTCTTGGTTCCGACAAAGAGGACTTTCTTGCCGTTGGCTGTCAGGCCTTTGACGAAATCGTAAGCTTCATCGATGAGCCGGATGGTTTTCTGGAGATCGATGATGTAAATGCCGCCGCGCTCGGTGAAGATGTAGGGCTTCATCCGGGGATTCCAACGGCGGGTCTGGTGTCCGAAATGGACTCCGGACTCAAGCAGTTCTTTCATGGATACAGCAGTCAAACCGAGATCCTTTCTCGAGCTTTACAATGGCCGCTCCTGGTTTGGCCTCGTGGTGGGGCGGCGCTGCCACCGCGGGGCTTATTACACGCAAAAACAGGCTTCAGCCTGGGAGGCTAAAGCCTAAGCCAAGGTATTTTAACACAATCGCCGGCATCTTTGATATCGTTCCCAGCATGGGTATGACTGAACAAACCCTTTCGTCCATATTGGGCGCCGCCCGGGTGATAGCCGTCGTGGGCGCGTCGCCCAATCCCGGACGTCCCAGTCATCAAGTGGCGAGATATCTGATTGAGCATGGCTTCGACGTGGTTCCGGTGCGGCCGAAAGTGAAAGAGATCCTGGGGCGGAAATGTTATGGCAGCCTGGAAGAGATTCCTGTGCGTGTGGATATCGTAGACGTTTTCCGCAAGCCGGAAGCCTGTCCGGATGTCGCCCGTTCCGCAGTGGCTGTTGGAGCGAACGTGCTCTGGCTCCAGGAGGGGATTATCAGCGAGGAAGCCGCCCGCATCGCCCGCGAGGGAGGCCTGGAAGTGGTAATGGACGCCTGCATCAAGAAAGTTCACCAACAGTTGAAAATCTGACCCGGACCACCGGCGGGCGGCCCGGGCCGCAATCTCCGTCAGTCAACTTCCTCTTCCAGCAGCCAGCACTCCAGAACTCCCGGGTAACACTCATCATCTGGGACCTCGTAAGCTCCTTCGGGGCAGTCATTGGCCTGCACCCTGGTGGAAACCGGATACCGGCTGCATTTACCGAGATTTCTATCCCGGCAGTCGATTTGCCTGTCGGTCAAAGCGAGGATGTCTCCGTCTATTTCTTCTTCCCGTTCCAGCTTCCCCAACAGACTCCTGAGTCCTGCCTGGGCGATGGCCCGTTTGCGTTCTTCAGGGCTCAGGTCGGGAAGCTGACCGGGAGTGGCGGTGGCAACCCAGACAATGCGGTCTTCAGGAGCCACAACCAGGAACTTGGCTGACAGGGTGTCGTCTTCCCGCTCCGGAATGACGGTACAGGAAATCATGTATGCGGTCATGACGTCCTCCCTCCCTTCATTGCATGCGCCCTTCCATGCCCTGCGAGCGCATGATGACGAGTTTTCGTCTACCCGCTTAGACGGTGTACTAACCGCCTGGATTCATTAATGCTTTCGGTCCCGCCGGCAGTAACCTGAAGAAACTGGATCGATGGGAGAAGGAAATGAGGAAGAGCCGTCTTTTTTGCTACGCGCCGCTTTGTGCTTCCCTGGCGCGGCGGAGGAAATCAATGACTTCGGTGTCGGTCACCTGCTCGAAGTTGCGGTAGAATTCACCCACGGCGCCGAAATAAGAAGGGGTTGAAAGGCAGGCGACCTCGTCTGCCATCTGGTCCAGTTTGCGCATCACCCGCGGGGATGCGACCGGCACCACACAGACCACCTTGGCGGCTTCATGGTTGCGGACAGACTGGAGGGCGGCCATCATCGTATAACCGGTAGCGACGCCGTCGTCCACCACCAGCACTGTCTTGTCCTTGATGCTGGGAGGAGCCGCCTCTCCCCTGTACTTCTCGTACCGCCTCTTGATCTCTTCGGTCTCGCTGACTACCTCTTCCCTGACGTAGCGGTCGCTGACTTCATACAGGCGGGCTGTGTTCTCGTCCAGAAGGAGGTTGCCGTCTGAATCAACGGACCCGATCGCCAGTTCCGGGTTGAAGGGGGCGCCAATCTTGCGCGTCACCCAGACGTCCATTGGCAACTCGAGCGCCAAGGCGATCTCCAGGGCCACGACGACGCCGCCTCGGGGCAATCCCAGCACGATGGCTCCAGCGGCCCCACGGTAAGCTTCGACCATTGAGACCATGCGCTGGCCCGCGTCTTTCCTGTCTTCAAAAAACATTGTACTGACTATTACGAGACTTCGGCCCTGGTTCCTCTCCTGCATCCCAAATTTCAGTTTGCCCGTTGCCTCAAGGTGGCAAACCGGCTGCTGGAGGTTGGATCCCTGGTTCAAGGCAAAGGCCATAGACCACAGGCGGGCTGAGAGCTCAAACCGGAAACCCGCCGGCGGCGCGCGCCCCCAGCGAAAGGTACTCAGGAAAAGGCACCGGCTCGCGGAAACGGGCGGCGCTGGCAATCATGGCGGCGTTATCGGTGCAGAGCTCCGGGGGCGGGATACGGAAGCGGAAGCCCCGGGCGTCGCATTCATCCGCCAGGCGGCGCCGGAGTGCCGAGTTGGCGCTGACGCCACCGGACAGGCAGACCTGGGCGACGCCCGCAGCCACAGCTGCGGCAATGGTTTTCTTTACCAGTGCGCTCACGACCGCGGACTGGTAGGCAGCAGCGATGTCTGCCCGGTGGGCGGCCAGTTCCGGCCGCGCCATCTTTCGCAAGTGGTAGTAGAGGGACGTTTTCACCCCGCTAAAGCTGAAATCGAGGTTCCCCGGTTTGTCCAGGCCGACCGGGAACGCAGCATAAGATGGATCACCGTCTGCGGACAGCTCATCCAGCTCGGCGCCTCCCGGATAGCCGAGACCAAGCAGTCGCGCTCCCTTGTCGAGCGCTTCACCGGCGGCATCGTCCATGGTTTGTCCCAGGACCTGGAAACCACTTTTACTGAGCACCTTCACTATCGAGGTATGTCCACCAGATGCAATCAGGCAGACAAATGGAGGCTCCACGGGTTCCGGTGGCAGATAATTGGCGGCAATATGTCCTTCCAGATGGCTCACTCCAATCATTTCCGCACCAATGCCGTAGGCGATTGCCTTGGCGGTCGCCACTCCCACAAGGAGGGCTCCGATCAACCCGGGCTGCGTGGTGACGGCTACCCGGGAAATGTCATCCAGGCAGGCGCCGGCTTCAGAAAGGGCTTCTGCGATCACGGGGTTGATCAGTTCCAGGTGGTGCCGCGAAGCGACTTCCGGAACCACGCCACCATAGCGGGCATGGAATTCAATCTGGGAGGAAACAATGCTGGCGCGCAGGTCATCCCCGTCAAGGACGGCCGCGCAGGTATCATCGCAGGATGTCTCGATGGCGAGGATCATGGCGCCGGCCGGTCAGGCGAGCATGTCCTCGGAATCTTTCCACATGATGAGAGCATCTTCGCCGTTGTCGCTGTAATAGCCCTTCCGCAGACCTGTACAGATGAAGCCGAAACTCTCGTACATCTTGATTGCGCCGCGGTTGGACTTACGCACCTCCAGGGTGTAGCCTCTGTGCTTCTCACGCCCGCACCTTTCAAACAGCTGCTCCAGCAGCTCTGTGGCGATGTACCGGCGGCGGCAGTCCTCGTGCACGGCCAGGTCGAGCAGGTGCCACACTTCCACGTACTGGGTAGCGATCGTGTAACCGACGACGCGCTCGTCAACCTCTGCGACCAAGCAGAGGCTTGTGTCCTTTGCCAGCTGGGTGATGAAGGCATTCAGGGACCATGGCCGTGGAAATGAGGATTCCTCGATCTCCACTACCGCCTTCAGGTCTGACAGGCGCATGGGTCTGATTATTGCCATAGTTCCCTCTTTCTCAGCAGTACTGTCTTGTCCGCATCCGGTTCGCGGACATAGACCGGAAGGACTTTGAGCAACTCTTCCGGCCGGTAGGCTGCCTTATGGTCGCAGGCGGCCAGATGACCGGCGGCCCTGACAAGATGGCGCCGGTCTTCCTGTGGCAGGAGTCTCAGCTGCTCCATGCCCGCGAGGAGATCGAAGTGCGCCAGCGCCCCGTTTCCCGCCGTGAGCACAGGCAGGTCCGTGCCCCTGATGATCCATTCACTGATGGCTTCCGGATGCAGGCACATGATCGGCGTGACTTCCTCAAGGACCCCGTCCTTTTTCTGGAAGATCTGGGTGAAAACCTGCCCGCGCTTGGCGTCGATCACCGGCAGGATGAATTCATTCGGCTCTTTGGCGGCTGCTTCCGGTCCTGCGCCCCCGGCTGCCCCTGGGGCTGTCATCCCCCATGCCAATGCCAGCAAGGTGCTGGCGCCGGCCAGCGGCTTCCTGAGCGCCTGAGCGAGAGCCCGGGCGGTCGCGATCCCCACCCTGAGACCGCTGAAAGTCCCGGGGCCGGTCCCGACAACGATGCAGTCCAGACCTCCGGGCTCGATTCCCAGTTCCCCGAGCAGGCTGTTGACCCCGGGAAGCAGGACTTCCAGGTGGGAGCGGCCCGCCTCCAGGTTGAGTTCGTGGATGGTTCCTCCGGCTTCGCCCAGCGCAATGCTACAAATTTCCGTGGCTGTGTCAATAGCCAGTACTGGCAATTATTTCCTCCAGATCAAGCCCATGTACTTCCCGGCCGGCCTCGAATATGAGCCGGCGGCTGGTTTCATCGACGTGCTCCATTTTGATCACAAGGGCAGGCATCTCGATGAACGGCGCCGCCTGTTCCGGCCACTCGATGAAGGTAATCGCGTCAGGCGCGAAAAAGGGCTCGAAATCGAGCGCGTCTTCCGGGCCAAACCGGGTCAGGCGGTAAAGGTCGAGATGGTGAACCGGCAGCCTTCCGGAGTATGTCTGCGCCATGGTGAAACTGGGGCTGGTGACCGGCTCGGTCACTCCCAGTTCCCTGGCGGCAGCGCGAATGAAGCAGGTCTTGCCCGCGCCCAGCGGCCCGGAAAGGAAAACGACGTCTCCCGGATGCAGCAGCCGGGCGGTCGCGGCCGCCAGGGCAGCCGTCTGCTCCTCGGACCGTGACACGACTTCGGCAGGCATTTCCCTAGAAAAGGCCGAGCTGATTGCCGCCCGCCTCGCCATAAGTCTCACCCGGGGGTTCAGGTTCCTTCGCCGCCGGGGAGGGAGCGGCATTGCCAGTCTCGACTTCGGGCTGAGTCCTTGGTTGTCCCAGCAGACCTGCCAGAAGGTCGAAGTCGGATTCCAGCACTTTCAGGTTGCCCGGCGTATAAAGAGCCGCTGCCGGATGATATACCGGAAACAAAAGGGCCTCGCGGCCGGCAAGTGGCTGGGTGCGGCCGCGCACGCGTGAGATGCCGTCCGGTTTGCCGCTCAGGAGCTTGGTGGCGAAATTTCCCAGGCTGCAGATGACAACCGGCTCGATGATCGAGATCTGTTCTTCCAGGAAGGCGCGGCACATCTCGATCTCTTCCGTTTGCGGGTCGCGATTGCCGGGCGGACGGCATTTGAGCACATTAGCGATATACACGTCTCTGCGGCTGAGGCCGATGCGGGCCAGGAGCTTGTCCAGCAGCTTGCCGGCCTGTCCCACGAACGGAACGCCCTGGAGGTCTTCGTGGTAGCCGGGAGCCTCGCCCGCAAACATGAGCCTGGCGGCGGCGCTGCCGGCACCGAACACCGGATTGGTCCTGCCCTCGCTCAGGGCGCAGTGGCGGCAGACACGCACGCGCTCCTGTATTTCCCGCAACCTGGATTCCTTCTGACTATCTTTAACCACAGCTGGCGCAGGAGGTCTTGGTGCAGGGACCGCAGCTCTTGCCCGACCCGCCAGAGCCGCCTCCGGAGGACTTGAAAGAGAACCCTGAAAGGAGACGTTCAATATCGCCGGAGCCGCAGCCGGGACATTTGACACTGTCCCCGCCATTCGTGGAGCGTATCAACTCCTCAAAGCGGCCACCACAAGACCGGCAACAAAATTCATAGATTGGCATGACAATATTCCTGCAAATAGCCGATTTTATTTCATCAGCCCGCACACTGCCGAGCAACTTCAACTCTAGTTTATAAACGCATCCTTTGCAAGACACGGCAGCCGCCTGATATCCTCTTCTCCTGGGACTTCTACCTGCCTGGCCGGGAAGAAGGTATGAAGCTGTGGCGGGTGTCCCCTGCAGCCAGCCGAGGTCTGGTATCTCAATATGGGAACTGGAACGGAGGAAGACTGTGAGCGCGAATTTTTCTGCCTCCCGCCGGCGTTTCGCCGGGTCTTTCCTTGATTCCTTCCTCTTGATCGACATGAACACGAACGGTGCATCTGAAAACTTGCCCGGGGGAAAGGCCTCCGGCGCCGCCACTCCGGTGTCCGGAACCGTTGCTGACGTGCGCGCCCGGATAGGCACACTGAGGCGCCGGCAGCACGGCGCCAGGGTTTCGCTGGTTCCGACCATGGGTTTTTTCCATGAAGGGCACCTGAATCTGATGCGCGCCGCCAGGAACGAGTCGGACTTCGTGGTCGTCAGCATCTTTGTGAACCCGATCCAGTTCGCGCCCACTGAGGACCTGGCTGCTTATCCGCGGGACTTGGGGCGCGATCTGGCCATGGGGTCGGCCGTGGGCGTGAACCTGTTTTTTGTGCCGCCAGATGAGGAAATCTATCCGCAGGGCTTCGACACGAAGATAGAAGTGGGCCGCGTTGCCGAGGGCCTCTGCGCCGAGACGCGGCCGGGCCATTTCCAGGGAGTGGCGACTGTGGTGGCCAAGCTGTTCAACATCGTGCGCCCGGACAAGGCTTATTTCGGGCAAAAAGATGCGCAGCAGGCAGCAGTCATCAAACAGATGACAGAAGATTTGAATTTTGGTATTGAAATCAGGGTCTGTCCCACAGTTCGGGAAGCGGACGGGCTCGCCATGAGTTCCCGCAATACCTACCTGAACTCCGAGGAGCGGAGCCAGGCAGGTGTCCTTTACCAATCGCTCAGCGAAGCCAGGACCGCGGTGGCGGCCGGAGAAACCAGCGCTTCACGGCTGCGTCGGATGATAAAAAAGGCCATCGCGGCGAATTACATGGTGGATCTGGAATATGTCCGCATCGTCGACCCCGGCACTATGGAACCGGTTGCCGCCGTTGACCGGCCGGCACTGGCTGCGGTGGCCGCCAAGGTGGGCCGCGCGCGGCTGATCGATAATGAAATGCTCATACCTCCGGGAGGAACTGATGCTCAGGACCGTTCTTAAAAGCAAGATTCATCGTGCCGTTATCACCGGCGCCAGCATCGATTACGAAGGCAGCATCACCATTGACAGCGGGTTGATGGCCGCTGCGGGCATCGTGCCTCACGAGCAGGTGCAGGTCCTCGACATCGACAACGGCGCCCGCCTGACTACCTATGCTCTTCCTGGCGGGAAGGGCGAAGTCTGCATCAACGGCGCCGCCGCCCGGCTTGTCGATGTGGGCGACCGGGTTATCATCCTCACCTACGCCATCCTCGAAACCGGGGATTTGGCGGGCCACGAACCGGTCATCGTCAGGGTAAATGAAAATAATGTGGACGTCAGCGCCGCGGATGGCGCCGTTCCTCAGCCAGCGAAGGGAGTCCAGAAATGACGGTCAAAAAAGATGCGGCTCGGGGGACGGGAAACGCTGTATTTACCCAGCGGCTGGAGTATCCGGGAATGGAAGAAATGGAGGTCGCCGATATTACCGCCGATGTCGTCAAGGCCGTGCACGACAGCGGCCTCACTCATGGAGTTATCACCGTTTTTGTCCCGGGAGCCACGGGCGTCGTTACCTGCCTGGAGTATGAGCCGGGTGTGATCGCCGATTTCCAGGATGCCGTCGAGCGCCTGGCGCCGCGCGATATCCCCTACCAGCACAACGTCTACCAGGCTGACGGCAACGGGCGTTCCCACGTCCGGGCGGGCCTCGTGGGTCCCTCGTTGACAGTTCCCTTTGTGGATGGTGAGCTGACGCTGGGGGTCTGGCAGCAGGTGGTTCTGGTCAATTGCGACAACCGCCGCCGCGACCGGCGTGTGGTCCTGCAGGCAGTAGGCGTCTAGGACGGCCCGGCCTTGTCCTCTCTCCTCCAGATTGCTCTCGATTTCCTCGATCTCCCCCGTGCCGTCGCGGTGGCGGAGGAAGCTGTGCGGGGCGGTGTCGACTGGATCGAAGCGGGAACGCCACTGATCAAGAGCGAGGGTCTCGAGGCTGTGCGCGAACTCAAACGGCGCTTCCCAGACCGCGTCATCGTCGCTGACCTCAAGACGATGGATGCCGGCCGCTTCGAGATGGAGTCCGCGGCCAAGGCCGGCGCCAGGGTGGCAGGAGTCTTGGGAGCCGCCTCGGATGCCACCATCGCCGAATGCATCGAGGTTGGCCGCAATTACGGGCTGGAAATAATCGTAGACATGATCGAGGTATCTGACCCCGCGTCACGCGCGCGTGAAGTGGAGGCCATGGGAGCCCATTATGTGGGAATTCATACCGCCATCGATCAGCAGATGCAGGGCAAGGCGCCGCTGGACCTGCTCAGGCGGGTGAAGGATGCAGTAGACATACCGGTAGCCATAGCCGGCGGCATCAACTCGGAAAGCGCTGCCGAAGCCGCCCGCGCCGGC
>JAJYIN010000060.1 GCA_021790075.1 Actinomycetes bacterium
CCGATCTCTGGAGAAGACCTCAGCGTTCGGCGTTCCCGGGTTGTTGGGATCGTACGTGGCGGCGTTATAGCCACGTACCTCCACCGGCCCGTTCATGACGCTATTGAAGGTCGGCACCTGGCTGGCGCCCGGAGGTATGGAGAGCGTCGTCATGCGGGTGCCGCCAATCCACACCTCGGCCTTGACCGGCGTGGCTCCAGGGTTGGACACCAGAACCCAATCGGTGCTGCCGGGCGATTGCTGGTCATACCATGAGAAGTGATACGTGGCAGCCAAGCGGTTGAGGCCGTATCCAGAGACTTCCTCAAATGAATTCCCGAAGAGCGAACGCTGGGTAGTGAAGAAATTCATGTTGGGAGCACCGGGGTTGGAGGGCACATAGCTGGCCGAGTCATAACCCTTGACCTCAACCGGCCCGGCCATCAGGCCCCTGAATGTCGGGGTGATGGTGCCGCCCGCGGGAACCGGGAAGTACTGGTCTCCCGTGGCCGTGTTGGTCATCTTCTGACCGCCGATCCAGATCTCGGCGTACATGTCGCGGCTGGCGCTCGGGTTCGAAATAAGGACCCAGTCGGAGGCGCCAGGGCTCTTCATGTCATACCAGGTGAAGATGTAATCGCTCGTCAGCCTGGAGGCCGGGATGCCCGAAACCTCGTTGAAGTTTCCATCCCACAGCACCCTCTGAGAAGCAATCACATTGCGGGGCTGGGCCGGGTTGCCCGGGTCGTAGGCCACGACCTCGACCGGCCCGCCCATGACTCCTGGAAATTCCGGAGTGACGCTGGTGCCGGGAGCAATGCTGTATGGAGCGGCGTTCATCTTCTGGCCGGCAATGTAGATATCGGCTGCTACCGCTGTGGCACCTGGATTGGCAATCATTACCCAGTTGCGGGAGCCAGGAGTCCTGGCGTCATACCAAGTGAAATAGTAATGGCTGTCGAGGCTGTACTGATCCACAGCCGCGATCTCCTCGAAGGAATCTCCGTACAGGGTCCGGCGGCTGACCACCTGCGGGTTTCCGCCCAGCGACTCGACTTCCACGGGGCCGCCAATGCTGCCCGCATAAGTCACCGGCTGGACATGGCCCGGCTGCACACTCAGCGGCGTGCCGTTTGACTTCCGGTCGCCTATGTATACATCAAAAGCGGATGCGGAATTGCTCGACACCGGATTGCCCATCACCAGCCAGTCGCTCATCTCATAGCTGGCCATGTCATACCAGGTGAAGAAATAATCGCGCGCCGGCGGACCGGTGGTGAAGCTCCAGGTATAGTTCTGCGTCAGGGGATTGCCCGCCGTGTCCGTGATTGCCGTGGTCAGGGTGGCGTCATACTGGGTCATCGGCGCAAGCTCAGCTGACGGGTTGAAGGCTGCCGCGTTGGAGCTGCCGTCCCAGGAAACCTGGCCGCTGACGGGTGAACCGTCGGCGTGATTCGTCAGAGTGAAGCTGCTAGTGGTCAAGGTGCCGGAAGCAATCGGTTCCGAGAACCTGGCGGCGATGCCGGCGCTGTCGAAGACACCGTTGGCGCCGTTGGCCGGGTTGGTGGACGCTACCGTGGGCGGTGTGTTATCAGCCGTCGGGATGTACGAGATCGACGTCTGGTAATCGTTGATCGGGATCGGGACGTCAGCAGCCGTATACGTGGTGCCATTGTCGGTGATACTGAACTTCTGGATGCTGCCCGTATCCTGGGCAGCGGCGTCGTAGACTTTCAGGAACCAGCGGTTCTGCCAGCTAGGAGGCAGATTGGCCGCGCCGGCGGCGATGTCGACCGTGGTATAGATGTTGTCAGCCGAGCCGCCCTGGCGGTTGGATACGATCGTCGACCAGGTGGGTGAGTTGGGATCGCCGACGCCCAGTGTCACCACCAGGTCGCCACGGTATGTGTGGTTGATCTCGATCCGGGCGGTTGTGGCCGAAGGTGTAGTGCCGCCGATGCCTACCGCGGCAAACCCGTTCTGGACGGCCGCCACCTCGGGACTCGAGGCGCCATAAAGGTCGGTAGCCGCCTGAACTGAGGCATCCCTCGCATCCGTGAACTGGGCGCTGGAGGTCAGGTAGAGGGTTAGGGTTCGGTAATAGATCTGCTGCATCTTGGCGGTGCCGATGGCGCTGGCGATGTTATAGGCCGCTTTATTGGGAATGCCACTGTTGGTGTGGACGCCGCCGTTGTCGCTGGTGGTGGCAACGTATTTGCTCATGTTGTCAGGCTGGCCGTACTGGGGCGGGTTCGAAAGGCTGCGCAGCGCGTCTCCAGGGATTGTGGGGGTATACACGTCTTCACCCATCAGCCAGTCGTTGGATCCGTGCGCGTAGTTCTCCACCATTTCCCCGAACACGTCGGAATAGGACTCGTTGAGGGCGCCCGACTGGTAGGAATAGACGAGGTTGGCGCTGTACTGCGTAACCGCATGCGTGAGTTCGTGGGCGACCACGTCCAGGCCCATCCCCAGGGGGCTGAACACGTACCCGTCACCGTCGCCATAAACCATCTGATAGCCGTTCCAGTAGGCGTTGTTATAACCGCTGCCGAAATGCACCGAGGAAGTCAGGGTGGCGCCGGCATTGTTGAAGCTGTCGCGGCCAAAGGTGGTCCAGTAGTAATCATAAGTGGCGCCGGTGTTGTTATGAGTAGCCTGGGCCACGGTATCGGTGGAAGAACCTCCCTCGCTGATGAGCAGCGTGCCGGGAAGGCTGGTGCCGTTCCCCGCGGTGTAGGTCATGCGGTTCCTGGCTCCTTCCAGGGCGCTGTATTTGGCGTCGATGGCGCCGGTGTGAGCATCCACGAAATAGACCATGCGCGCGGGCGGATTATCATTGACCAGCGTCACTTTCCAGGCAAGCATCGCCTGGCGGTCCTGCGCCAGTATCATCAGCTGCGTGGGCTCGATGGATGAAGGCGTGGCCTTGCCGCCAAAATCTGACTGGGCCGCCGCCACCGCCTGGTCGACCGTGAGGTCGGGAGCGGTCGAGAGGCTGACCCCCGGCACGTAACGGCCGTTGATGGCGGCGATCTTGCCGTCAGGCGTGAAATGCACCGCCATGTCGGAGGCGAACACTGGCACCCCCTGGTAAACCTGCGCCATGTGCAGGTGGGTCATCCCCAGGCTGTCCACGTTCTGGCGCTCGAGGGTGAGCTCGGAACCGGGGTTGCTCATGTGGAAGAGGTCCTTGTTGACGTTAAGGAAAGCGACGGCGGACTGCTGGGGGCTGGGGGCCGCGGGCGCGGTGAGGGGACCGGACACAAACGAGGGCACGCCGGTGTCGTCATCAAAACGGATCTGGGCGGTCTGGCCGTCCGGCAGCTTGGCCCCGGTAGCCGTTTCCTGGCCGGTTTCCGGTGCGCCCAGCTTGATGGCGCCGGTGCCGGCGGGATCGCCCCCAGGGGAAGGAATAACAGCCGCGCTGCCCTGGGAATCACCCGGCGAGCCGGGTGGCGTGTTTCCCAGGCCTGCGGCAAATACCATCAATAGCAAAACGGCGGCAATGATTACCGCCGGGAATGCGATTAGCCTCAACGCCCTCCCCCTTGCCCCTCGATTTTCTTTCCCAGTGCTCATTCTGCTCCCCCGGCACAATAAAGTCCGTACAACTAAAAACACCTGGGATTCTCAGCTTGACTTGCAGACCGTCCCGAACCCTCATTTATTGATTCGGCAGGTCGCGGGGTGAGTTAGAGGGATAAGCGAACCTTATTTCTGGGGTTCTATGATTACCTTGATCGATTCGGAGGGGTTTACAACCAGGTCGAAACCGCGGCCGGTTTCCGCCAGGGGCAGCCGGTGGGTAATGGTATCGGCCACCGGCAGGCGTCCGGCGCGGATGAGTTCCAGGGCGGTTTTGCAGTCGGCGGGGCTGCCGGCGTAGCTGCTGGTGAGGGTGACCTCGTTGCGCCAGAAGAATTTGTTGATGGCAAGGGGAATGGATACATCCGGCTTGGTGGTGGCAAAGAAGAGCACCGTGCCCATTCGCGCCACCGCCGCCAGGGCCTGATCGATCGCCGGCGGAGCTCCGGCGCAGACGATAACGAGGTCGGCGCCGCGGCCGTTATTCATCTCCCGGAAGCGGGCCGGCACGTCTTCAGCCGCATTGATGACGGCCTCGGCGCCCAACCGCAGGGCCGCTTCCAGGCGGAAATCCAGTATGTCGGTGGCCACGATACGGCCGGCGCCCAGCGCCCTGGCCACCATGACATGCAGGAGGCCGGATATCCCTGCGCCTATGACCAGCACCGAATGCGCCGGCGCCAGCCGCGCCTGGCGCTGCCCCCTGAGAACGCAGGCTACCGGCTCGACAAAGGACCCTTCCTCATAGGAAACGGAATCGGGGAGCCGGAAGGTGCCGCGGTCGACATTGATGTCAGGCACGCGTACCAACTCGGCAAAACCGCCGGGGTCGAAGCTGGTGGTCCGAAGGGTATCGCAGACGGTTTCATGGCCGGTGACGCAGTAATGGCAGGACATGCAGGGGACGTGATGGGTGACCGCCACCCGGTCGCCTTTCCGGAAGCGGGTGACCCCCTCCCCTGCCTCCACCACCTCGCCGGCGATCTCGTGGCCAAGCACCAGGGGCACCTTGCCGGCCCGGTACCACTCCATGACGTCGCTGCCGCAGATGCCGCTGGCCTCGACGCGGACCAGGAGCTCGCCCGGCCCGATCGCCGGCGGCGGCATCTCCTCCAACCGCAGGTCGCGGTTGCTGTAATACATGGAAACGCGCACGGCTGTCTACTTCCTGTCTACTTCCGAGCCCTGGCCTTTGCCTTGGCCTTGGCTTTCCTGGCCTTCTCGGCTTCCTTGGCCTTGACGCCTTTGAATATCTCTAGTCCCTCCTTGACCGTGGCGCCCTTGTGGACGACCGCCCGGACCGCCTGGATCATCCCGACGGGGCTGGTGGACTGGAAGATGTTGCGGCCCATGTCGACGCCAACGGCGCCGGCGTCAATGGCGTCGCGGGCCATTTGCAGGGCATCTTTTTCCGGAATCTTCTTGCCACCGGCAATGACAACCGGAACCGGGCATTTTTCGACAACCTTGTCAAAGCCGGGTACATAATAAGTCTTGATGATGTCGGCGCCCAGCTCGGCGCCCAGGCGCGACGCCAGGCTCATGTAACGGGCGTCGCGGACCATCTCGCGGCCCACCGCAGTCACGCACAGCGTGGGAATGCCATAAGCGGTGGCTTCGTCGATCACCTCGGTAAAGCCGAGGATGGTGTCACGCTCGTACTCGGCGCCCACCAGGATGGAGAAAGCGACGCAGGACGCATTCAGGCGGATGGCGTCCTCGATGCTGCAGATGATGCCCTCGTGAAGCAGCGCTTCCTTGTTGAGGATGCTGGTGCCGCCGGAGACCCTGAGGGTGATGGGGATGTCCACACCCGGGTCGATGTAGTAACGCAGCGCTCCGCGGGTCAGCATCAGGGTGTCGGCATACGGCAGTAACGGGTTGACCGCCTCATCCAGCTTCTCCAGGCCGGTGGTGGGGCCCATGAAGTAGCCGTGGTCGACAGCGAGCATCACTGCTTTGCCGCTGCTGGGCTTGATTATCCGGGAGATCCGGTTTTGCTTTCCCCAATCCATCTGTTACCTCCGTGATCTGATGAGAAATAATCCTTTGGCGGGAATTTTCTGCGGCCATAAAGATACCACGGCCGCGGCCCCGGTTGCCAGCGCGGCTGGCCCCGGCCTGCTCAAGAATCTACAACAGGAAACCGAAGGATTCGCAAGTATTTGGGGAACAGGAATGATTGCGGAATGATTTCGCAAAATGGGAGCATGGAATTCCATGAAGGCATCATCGGCGAAACTGATGAGGAAGCTGCTGGCGGCGGCGCTGCTGGTTATGCTGCTGATGGCGGTGGTGGGCTGCCAGAGCGGCGACGACATCGCCACCATCAGCACGTCCACCCAACCGCCAGCGGCGCCCGATTCCTCCAGTGTCCCTGCCCCCGCCGGAAGTTCAACGCCGGACACGTCAACGGCATCGCCAGGACGCGGTGGCGTTATTACCGTGAAGACTTCCGGGAACAGCGCTAATCCCCACCAAACCATGACAATCGCGCAACTGCGGGAGAGCATGAGACAGGCGGCGCTGGCCGAGGAAAATTATTTCACTGTTAACAGGCAATATTCTACCCGCGTGACAGACCTCGAGAGCAACGGCTACCAATTGCCGCCAAACCTCGATGTGTCGATTCCGGAAGCAAATGCAATGAGCTATTGCATTCAGGCGTTTGATGTTGGAAACCCGGGTTATGTTTGGCACATGAGCAGCAGCGAAGGTGAACCCCGGGCGGGCTCTTGCCCCTAGAACCATTTCTCTGGACCTTTCCCGCTCGTTCTAGATTAGTAGCTCAGACCGCCAGCAACTCCCGCAGCTTGACCAAATTTATGACATCCTCCTCATTGTACTCGAGGAGCACTGCCAGCGCCTCTGCGTCCTGCTTGTGCTTCCACCGTGTCCAGCAGTCCTGGATCTGGTAGTTATCCAGCGGCGGCCGCTGCCGCCGGATGCCCAGCTGCCGCTCCACCGCCTTGAGGCCGCCCTTGAGCCCTTTCTGCCAGCAGTCGTACATGAGGTCGCGGCTTTTGTAGTAATCAAGCAGATCAAGGCCGAGATGATGACGGATCACCTGGATGTCAAAATTGTTGCCATTATAGGTATAGATGTGCTCCGCTTCCGGCAGCGCCGCCGCCAGGGTCTCCGCGTTCAGATCGGGCCAGATGAGCTGCGTGAGGCCGGTATCCTCATGGAAGAAACCGACCACCGTGATGTAGTGGTTGGTATTCCTGAAGCTGCGGGTCTCTATGTCCAGGTACAGGGAGATCGGGTCTCTTTCCTCAAGGATTGTCAGGTTAGGTGGAAGCGCCCCTCAATGTCGAGGCATGCCCTCACTAATTGTAGCGCCTCGGGCGGACGGGATGAAATGGGAAAAGGCAGCCGCCACGCCGGGAACCGGCGTGGCGGCTGATCGTGGCGGAACAAAAACGCTCTGCTTACTCAGCTGAGCCGCTGCCTGTGCACGAAACCGCTAGCGACCAGCTGCCTGTGCACGAAACCGCTGTGTTATCTGCCGCGGCGTTTTACCACCATCACGGTGGGAACCGCCAGGCACGAGATGAAGGCGATGCCGATC
Organism: Actinomycetes bacterium; assembly: GCA_021790075.1. Taxonomy (GTDB): domain Bacteria; phylum Actinomycetota; class Thermoleophilia; order BMS3ABIN01; family BMS3ABIN01; genus JAJYIN01. The sequence continues at coordinate 7,139 of JAJYIN010000060.1, forward strand.
AGCAGCGCCAGCGGCGTCTCGATGCCGGTATTCGGCAGCGCCGAGGCGTGGATCGTCTGGCTGGTTGTCTGGGGAGCCACATTCATGGTGTCAGTAGTGGTAGTGTTACCCGGATCGCAGGCGGCGCCTTCGCAGATGGGTTCCGGGGGTTTGCAGGCATCGCCAGTGCAGGGCTCCGGCGGTTTGCAATCGTCGCCTTCGCAGGGCGGCGGCTCGCACTCGTCACCCACGCATACCGGTTTCTCACAACCGGTACAGACCTGTATGTCGGTCTTGAAGTACTTGACTCCTTCAGGAATGTACCACTGGATCGTCGTCGTCACCGACCCGCCGGGAGCGATGTCCCCAAGGTAGATCGGAACAGTAGTGACGGCATAGACATCGTTAGTGGCGCTGGCCTTGGTGATGCCGACGTCAGGCGCCACGCCCGTGCCGGTATTCGTGACAGTGTAATCGATGCTCAGGAGGTGATGCAGGTAATCATCGTTGCTGCCCCAGTAGGGATTGCCGCAGATGAGGTGCAGCTCATAATCATATTCATCTTTTGATGCTGAAGTCGCCGAACCTGCCCGGGCGGGGCCGGACGCCCCGGCGGCAGCCGGAGCAGGCGGGTCATTCGCCAGTGTCGGCGCGGTGGTGCTGGCGCCCGCGGAACTGCCCGCGGTGGCCGCCGTTTCCGGCGGTGTGGACGCTGCCGGAGCGGGCGGGTCATTCGCCAGTGTGGGTGTGGCAGTGCTGGCGCCCGCGGATGTGTCTGGAGCCGGCGCAGCGGTTTTATTCCCGGAAACTGCCGTGGTGTCAAGGCTGTCCGTTGCCTGCTGGCCGCCGGCCAGGGCCGTGGATGAACCGGAGCCCGCCGGCCCGCCGGCAGTGTCCGTTGCCAGAGCCGCCGGCACCCAGGCGCAAATCAAAACAATAATCGCCAGGATCGAGGCGCCGAAAAAGCACCTGGCGAAGAGCGAGCCCTTCTTGCCGGCTCTGTAGCCTTTCCCCGTCCCTGGGGACGACTGGGACGATTGCTGCATTGCTGCCACCTCCGTTTTATGCCTCTTGTTACTCTGTTGCCAATTCAGTGAAAGTTAATTATACGGCCTGAAATCTGATTAATCAATTGCTTTCTGAATCATTTGTGCTATGAACAAAGGGAAGGTTCTTGATGATCATCGACGGGTAAGAACGTCAACCAGTTGATGGCAGGTGAAGAAAAAACGGAAGGATTGGAGGCGACGAGCGGAATCGAACCGCTGTACGAGGTTTTGCAGACCTCTGCCTAGCCACTCGGCCACGTCGCCGCCGCGAAAGCACGGACGTACCCTGATGATACCCGGAAAGGCGCCCCTGACCACGTCTTCACGGTATCGATGGAGAAATCAGGAAATGGAAATGGAGCGGATGAAGGGATTTGAACCCTCGACCTTCTGCATGGCAAGCAGACGCTCTAGCCAACTGAGCTACATCCGCACCGCGTAAGAAATTATAGGCAAAGGGTGAGCCGGTTTCAATCCGTGCCCGACGGCGGCGACCAGATTTTGATCTCGGGCGCCAGCTGCACGAACTCCGCCCATCTCTGCTGGAACTCCAGGTATTCATTGAAGGGGTCGTCCTGGATCCGGTTCTCCGCCTTGGCGATGGCGATGTTCACCATGCACTCCTGGGCGTCGCGGTCCTGCCCCCGGGCCAGATAGGCGGTCGCCATCTCGAGGCTGGTCCCGATGACGATGTCGACAAAATCATCTCTCAGGAAGCGCCCCGGGTACGGATCCAACTCCTCGCCTCGACATGAACGAGACCCAGTCCTTCCTGCTGGGTGGCCAGCTTGGCGCGCTCGCGAGAAAAGCGGATGATGTCCTGGCGGAGCCGGAACCACTCCGGCGCGCATTTCGGCGGCGGCAGGTGGCGAATCCAGAGATCGCTGTCGAGGAAAAAGTGGAATCCGAATAAGCGGGCGTTGATCAGGTAGTCGATGTCCTCACCCCGGGGAATGCGGGGATCGAAGGGAATGGTTTCGAACAGGGACCGGTGAATCACCATGTTGCCGCCGAAAACAAAGGTCGTTTCCTTCAGGCGCGGCTCCGAGTCGATCAGCCCGAAAGCCTCATTCATCGCCTTGACTCCCCCCCACTGCCGCTGCCATCTTTCCCCTGGGGCCGGCAGCCGGTAATCGCCGTCCTCGCGCGCATACCAGCCGGCCACGCCGGCCACGAACCGCCCGTCGTGCTCACGCCCGATATGCTCGAGGGCCTTCTGCAGGTAATCAGGGTCCTCATAAACCTGGTCGTCATCAAACAGGACTGCCACGTCCGCCCGGGTGAGGATTGCCGCCAGCAGGCACATGTTGCGAATGTTCGAATAGCCATCCAGGTTGAGGAACTCGTCATACTGAGGGAAACCGGCCGCCGCCAGGCGGCGCCGCCAGAGGACCAGCTCGTCAGGGCCAATCATCAGGAAGGGGAAGTCGTAGTCGAACCGGGCCACGATCGACTGCACCTTGAGCTCAACCGCCTGCTTGATTTCCTGGCGGGTACAGGCGGCCACGACGGCCACCACGAAGTCATCCTCGCCTTGCAGGTTCCCCAGGCTCTCCAGCGCCCGCGCCAGGGTTCCGTCCGTGTCCAACGACGTAGCGTGGTCGTAAGCGTAATCGGATTCCAGCGTGCAAAGAGGGGCTTCCTTAACCGGCCCCCGCCAATAAGTCGGGATAACTATGGTGACTTTCATCAACGATCAGTATCCGGCATCATCCAGCGCCCGGTTGACAAGACGGTCGGCTTCAGAGTTTGACTCGCGGGGAACGTTTTTCAGCTCATATTCTTCCAGCCGCGCCAGCAGCGACTTAGCCTGCTGATAGTATGGCCGCAAACCCTCATTTTTAACCTTGTAGGTTCCTTCCAGCTGCCGGACGATCAGCTCGCTGTCGGAAAATATGACCAAGCGGGCGAGATCGTGATCGAGCGCCATCTCCACGCCGGAGATGAGCGCCTGGTATTCGGCGACGTTATTCGTGGCCTTACCGATGAAGTCAGCCCTGGTTTCGACTGTTCGGCCATCCGGTGATGCCAGGATGGCGCCGATGGCCGCGGGGCCGGGGTTGCCGCGGGCGCCGCCGTCCACGTGCAGTGTGTAAAGAGTGTTTTCCTGCTCGTCCGAAACTTTCACCTGCTCCCTCCTTGGCGCCGCCTGCCAGAAACCGGTAGCCACCCCCGAGAGAACCACGGTCACATCCAGGCCTGCCAGCGCCTTCTCCAGCCGTGGCGCCCATCCTTCCAGGCTGACGCTTTCGCTGATCTCGTGGGGAATCTCGGCCAGGGCCAGTCCCAGTCCCCGGGCGTGGATTCCCTGATGGTAA
>JAJYIN010000061.1 GCA_021790075.1 Actinomycetes bacterium
GCGCCGGTCGCCAGCGGCCCCGCAAGCGGGACCGCACCACCCGCTGGCCTGGCGGAAGCAGCCAGCTCGGCACCATCTCCAGGAGCTGCGGCGGCGCCTAATGCGGCCCCGGCGCAAACGAGTTACGGCGCCGATCATGCCACCATAACCAAGCCGGTTAGCAACGCCGGATACGGGACTTCGACTGGCCCGCTTGACCTTTTGACATGTCCATCGGTCCCGGCCCGCATGAGCAGCGCCGCCGGCGTGGCTTCCAGGCTCCCGGTTCCTCCTGCGTCCAGTCCTGACTTACGAGACCGCGGGGAGGCAAGCCGCGCCGGGAGTGCGGATTCTCAAAGGAACCTTAGTGTCAATCCGGTCGCCCGGCCTGGCCGCGCCCTCCTGGTTGCAGCCGCCCTGGCAATCCTGCTGGGCCCACCAGTGCTGGCCTCGCGTCTAAACAGGCGGGGAAGCGGGAAGGGGTTAACTGCGGGCGTTCAGGGCGCGTGAAGGGATTTTTGGCCTTGAACAACCGAGCTGTTAGTATTACGGCGCGCCATGAAGACTTTTTACGTAACCACTCCCATTTATTACGTCAATGACGTGCCGCATATCGGCCATGCATATACGACCATCGCCGCCGACGTGCTGGCCCGGTTCCACCGGCAAATGGGAGAAAAAGTCTTTTTTCTGACGGGCACCGACGAGCACGGCAATCCCGCCGCCAGGGCGGCCCAGAAGCGGGGGATCACTCCCCAGGAGCATGTCGACGAGATGGTGGAGAAATTCAAAGCCCTGGCTGTGCGGGTCAATGCCACCAACGACTTCTTCATCCGCACCACAGATCCCCGGCACGTCCAGGCCGTGCAACGTTTCATTCAGAGACTTTATGACCAGGGTGACATATACCTGAAGTCATATCGCGGCCTTTATTGCAGCGCCTGTGAGGCCTTTTACGCCGAGAAAGATCTTGTCGACGGCAAGTGCCCCGACCATGGCACCGAACCGGAACTGATGGAAGAGGAAAACTATTTCTTCCGCCTCTCGAACTACCAGGAAAGGTTGCTGGCATTCTTTGACGCCCACCCCGGTTTCGTGCAGCCTGAAAGCCGCCTCAATGAAGCCCGCAGCTTCATCCAGCAGGGCCTCGAGGACATCAGTATCAGCCGCGCCACGCTGGAGTGGGGCATACCGATTCCCTGGGACGAGAGCCAGGTGGTTTATGTCTGGGTCGATGCGCTGCTCAATTACATAACCGCTCTCGAATTCGCCACCGGTGAGGACCTGGTGCCGAAATTCTGGCCGGCGGACTACCATTTGATGGCCAAGGACATCCTCAAGTTCCATGCCGTCATCTGGCCGGCGCTGCTGATGGCGTCTGGCTACGAGCTGCCCCGGCACCTGTTCATCCATGGGTACCTGCTTATGGGAGGGCAGAAGATGAGCAAGACCCGCGGCAATGTCCTCGATCCTTTCGAGGTGATGGATGCATACGGCGTCGACGCCTTCCGTTTTTACTGTTTCCGCGAGGTTGCCTTCGGACAGGACGGCACCATCTCCATGGAGGGTTTTGAGAACCGGTATAAAGCGGAGCTGGCCAACGAGCTCGGCAACCTGCTGAGCCGCACTATTGCCATGATCCGGAAATACAATGATTCCGTGCTGCCTCCCGCGGATGACCATGCCGCATTTGACACCACCGGCGCTCAGCTTGTCCTTGAATTCCGGAAGGCGATGGAGCGGGTCGACCTGACCGGGGCGCTGGAAAAGGTGTGGCGCCTGGTGCGAAGCCTCAACAAGTATGTGGAAGACAGTGCCCCGTGGAAACTGGCCAAGGATGTCTCCCGCAAACCTGAGCTGGACAGCGTCCTGTATAACCTGGCCGAAGGCCTGCGGATCTGTGCCATACTGCTGCATCCGTTCATGCCTGAAACTACCGTAGAGATACTGCGTCAACTGGGGCTGCCGGCGCACGTTGAAAATCTGGCCGTGGAGCAGGCCGCGTGGGGGAGGGGCGAACCAGGTGTCATGGTAGTCCCGGGCCGCCCGCTTTTCCCCAAGCTCCAGGAATAACAGTGTCCGGTTCGAGCGCGTTTCTGGTGGACAGCCACACACACCTGGATCTCCTCGATGAAAAGCCGGGGGCGGCCGTCGAGGAAGCGCGGCGGCATGGCGTCGGCCACCTGGTGACAGCAGGAATCGACCTAAAGAGCAGCCGCCTGGCAGTCGAGGCAGCCGCCGCCTATCCAGGCGTAGTGGCGGCAGTAGGCATACATCCTCATGATGCCGGCACCGTTGACGCGGAAAGCATCGACGGGCTTGAAGCGCTCGCGCGCGCACCCGGGGTGGCGGCCATCGGCGAGACCGGGCTCGATTATTACCGAAACCGCGCGCCAGAGGAAGAACAAAAAGCCGCTTTTATTGCCCAGATCGGGCTGGCACGCCGCCTGGATCTGCCTCTGATCGTCCACACGCGCGATGCGGCCGCCGATACCCTCTCGATCCTCGAACGGCACGCCGGCGGGCTCACCGTCATTCTTCACTGTTTTTCGCTTACGGATAGTGTCGAGGAATGCGCCCGCAGGGGCTACTTCATGTCCCTGGCCGGTAACATCACTTTTCCAAAGGCAGGGAGTCTGCGGGAAGCAGTCCGGGCGATTCCTGTAAACCTTCTTCTTACGGAGACCGACGCCCCATATCTGACACCGGTTCCCTACCGCGGCCGGCCGAACACCCCTGCAAATGTCCGGTTTGTAACCGCGGAGCTGGCCCTTCTGCGGGGCGCCGGCACCGATGAGCTGGCCCGCCAGGTGCTGGCAAACTTCCAGAAGGCCTATAAGTTATCCTGATAACCAAGGATATCGGTTTTGCTTATCGCTGACTATCCTCCCTGACAGGTCCCACACCGCGGCATCCCAAATTAATCTTCCCGTGAAGCCATCCCGTGATTATGGTTTAGCCTTGTCTGGGGGAGGGTACCCTCGATTGTAATATTGTTGACTCCACAACTATACATTTGTAGACTATGTCCTTGATGCTGATTTCACAAAAAAGCGAATACGGGCTAAGGGCGCTTATGGACATCGCCGCCAATGGCGACGGGCAGCCCGTGGGGCGTACCGGTATCGCCGAGCGGCAGCAGATTCCCCTGCCTTACCTGACGCAGGTGCTGCGCGCTCTTGTCAACGGCGGGCTTCTTGCCAGCACCAGGGGGCCATCCGGCGGTTACACCTTGAGCAAGGAACCCGCTGAGATCAGCCTGCTGGAAGTGATTACGACGCTGCAGGGCCCGGTTTCACCTGCAAACTGTGCGGGCATCAAGCAATCCGGCGACTGCCAGCGTTTACATGGTTGTGGCCTGGTGGGCGTCTGGTCCCGCCTTCAAAGCGCCAGCGAAGATGTCCTGAGGGAAACGACTCTGGCCGGCATCCTTGATGACGGCGCCGCCACCGAAACCCGCCAGGCTGGCGGCGGCGCCCCGGACAAGAAGCTCGACTGCATCGGAGACCGCTGTCCGCTTCCCATCATGCGGCTCTCGGAGGAGATTCGCCACCTTCAGCCGAGCCAGATTCTTGAGGTCTGGGCCGACGACGAGGGTTCAAAGGCGGATATCCCGGCCTGGTGCATGGGCACGGGTAATGAATTGCTGGGAAGGGAAGAATTTGGGGGACAGATGAAGTTCCTGATTCGGAAAGGCGGCTGAAAAGATGTTCAGCCAGGCAAAATTTGGCCGCAGCTCCAGGACTGGCAAGTACGAGGAGGTCGATCATTATGGATAGCGCCATATTTCTCGATAACGCAGCAACCAGCCGCACTGATCCGGAGGTTGTTAGCGCCATGGCGCCTTGGCTGGGGGACAATTTCGGTAGCCCGGCAACCCTGTACGCATTTGGCTCCCAGGCAAAAATCGCCATCGAGGAAGCGCGCCAGCATCTGGCCGACCTCATCGGGGCAGATCCAAAGGAGATCTTCTTCACCAGCGGAGCCACCGAGTCCAACAATTGGGCCCTCAAGGGTGTTGCGGATGCGCTGGAGGGAAAAGGACGGCATATCATTACCGACAAGGCCGAGCATCACTCCATCCTGATGCCCCTCCGCTATCTGGAAAAGAAAGGCTGGGAGGTCACCTTCCTGCCTGTCGACGGCGACGGGCTCGTGGACCCCGACGCGGTAAGGAACGCCATCCGCGGGGATACGGTGCTGGTGAGCATCGTCCATGCCAACCACGAGATCGGCACCATCCAGCCGATTGCTGAAATTGGCGCCATTACAAGGGAAAAAGGGGTGACGTTCCACGTGAACGCCGCTCAGACCGTGGGACATGTGCCGGTCGACGTAGCCGCCCTGGGATGCGACCTTCTTTCGCTGTCCGGGCACAAATTTTACGGGCCCAAGGGGGCCGGAGCCCTTTATGCCCGCCGGGGAGTGCGCATCACGCCGCTGCTGCACGGAGGCAGTCAGGAACGCAAGCGCCGCGCAGGCACGCATAACGTGCCCGGTATCGTCGGCCTTGGCAAAGCCGCCGAGCTGGCGCGCAAGAACATTGATGCAGAGGTGGAGCGTCTCACCGGCCTCCGGGACTATATCTTCGACTCCATCGAGAAGAACATGGAGGACATCCGCATCAACGGGCACCGCACCCGGAGACTGCCCAACAACGTCAATTTTTCCATCGAGGGAATCGAGGGCGAGTCGATCATGCTATCCCTTTCTTACCCGACCACGGAAAACGCTCGCCCTGTCTACATCTCCACGGGCTCCGCTTGTGTCTCCGGCAGTCTGGAACCTTCGCACATCCTGCTGGCCCTGGGCCTGCCCGCGGAACTGGCCCACGGCTCGGTCCGCATCAGCATGGCCAAAGAGGATACCAGGGAGGACATCGATTATGCACTCAGTGCGCTTGCAGCGGTTGCCGAGCGGCTCCGCAGCATGTCGCCGGTATACAAGAGGGGCAACAAGCAGTGCGCAGCCGGCGCCCAAGGTGATGGTTGTGACTGTGAAGCCGCCAGCTGAGCCCGGACTCGAAGTTTTAGTTGCCCGCGAACAAGGAGGAACGATGTACACGGAAAAAGTGATGGACCACTTTCAAAACCCGCGCAATATGGGTGAAGTCGAGAACCCTGACGGCGTAGGGGAGGTTGGCAATCCCCAGTGCGGCGACGTCATGCGCATCACGATCAAGGTGGATGACGAGGAGCGCATCGAGGACGTCAAGTTCAAGACCCTGGGCTGCGGCGCAGCCATCGCTACCAGCAGCATGGTGACTGAACTGGCCAAGGGCAAATCCCTCGATGAAGCGCAGGAAATCTCCAAGAAAGTCGTCGCGGATGCCCTGGGCGGCCTGCCGCCCCAGAAAATGCACTGCTCCAATCTGGCCTCGGATGGCCTTCGAAAGGCGATCGAGGATTACCGCTCGAGGCACCCGGTCAAATAACCTTCAGACCGATAACCCGCGGGCCAACTGTCCCGCGGGCAAAAGCTCCTGCTAAAGCCCGCTTGCGTACCAGCCGATGAAGATTGTCGCAGCGGGCTTTTCTACGCTTTTATGCGGGCGAACATTTAGGGTCTAGGGCAACAATTTGCACTTAACACCTCACATTGGCTTGCGTACCAAGCTATCAGTCCTGATCGCATTGCTGGTGCTGGCGCTATCGGCCGTGCTTACCTACTCTGCGTCCCGCTACCTCACTGATGCGATCAATGAAGAATTCGTGGAGCACGCTGAATCCATCGCCGGCTTTCTCGAGGCCAGCGCCTGGAATTCCGAGGGAGAACCACTCAGCACTCACCTGCAAAAAAGAATCGATGCCCTGATGGAGCATAACGGCGAGCTGGAAAAGGTATCCGTGTATGCGGCTGGTCCGGACGGCAGCGTCCATAACATTGCCAGCAGTGACCCGGCGGCCGTAGGTGAACTGGCGGGGGCTGATGCCTCTGGGCCAATCTCGACCGGCCAGACGCGATTCGTAGAAGCTGATGACGACGCCAATGCGTCATCAAGACCCAAAGAGGACTCGCTGCAAGGGGCTGCCGAACTGCTTTCTCCTCTCCACGACCAGTACGGAAATGTCCTCGCTTCGGTGGGGGTCTATATAGATACCGGCCCCCGCGATAGTCTCATCCGCTCCCAACTGATCCGCTTCGCCATCATCACCAACCTGGGGCTGCTGGCATTGCTGGTTGCGCTTTATTTTTCCTTTAACCGCATGATGATCAAGCCAATTAAGAGTTTAATTGCCGCAACCGGCAGGCTGCGCCAGTCAGAACTGAGGGATAGCCCCGTAGGCGTCGAGCGCCATGACGAGATCGGTGAGCTGGCGCGGGCATTTGAAAAGCTTTCCGAGTCGCTTGGCTCTCGGGACGAGGAAGTAGGCCTGCTTCTGAATACCAGCGCCGCCGTGTCTTCGACCCTGCATTTTGACAAGATTCTTCAAACGCTAAGCGAAAAAATCGCCAGCTCCCAAAGAGTGACCTACTGCCGGATCGCGCTCCTGGAGCCCGGCAGCCATACGTTGACAGTCAAGGCGGCATCCCCCGCACGGGACATGGATTGGGAATACGGCATCGGCCATCAGTTGGACCTGGGAGCAGCCCTGCATCATGCATGGGTCATCGAATCCGGTAGGCCCAGGGTACTGAGGGCGAATGGGAAAGGCGAACTTTCCCAGGACGGCATCGATCTGGAAAGGGAATGGGCGCTGACCCCCGATACCAAGTCGGCCCTGTTACTCCCCCTCAAATCCAAAGATGAGGTTATCGGCATCGTCACGCTCGGAGAAGTCAGGAGCTGGGAGCGAACCCCGTTTTCAGCCAATAAGATCGACTTTTACCAGACCCTGATCAACCAGACAGCCGTCGCCATTGAGAACGCTTCACTCTACGAAAAAACCGAATGGCAAGTGCGCGAACTGTCGGCCATGCATAAGATCAGCCAGGACTTCACCTCCAGCCTCAACTACCAGGAAGTGATCAGTGTCGTGGCCCATCGCGTCGGTAGCCTTATCGGCGCCCAGTACGCCTCGGTCCTGTTGCCCGAAGAATCCCACCGCTATCTGAACATCGTCGCCAATTACAATCTCTCTTCTGAATATGTGTGGTCCATCAATAAAAAACGGCGCATTCCGCTGGGAGTGGGCCCCCTGGGCAAAGCTTTCACAGAAAAGGCTCCCTTCGTGGTAGCCGACGTCCTTGCGGATTCCAGCTATGAAAACTGGAAGCATATCGCATCCATCCAGGGATATTCCTCACTGATAGCCCTGCCGCTCCTGGCCAAGAACGCCAGCATCGGCGTCATCTGCATATATTTCGCCGAAACACGCGACCTGAAGAAAGATGAAATAGACCTGCTCACAACAGCTGCCAACGAGGCCGCCATCGCCATCGAGAACGCCCGCATGTACGAGGACCTGCAGGAGGCGTTTGTCGGCACCATTCGCTCACTTGCCGAGACCATCGATGCCAAGGACACGTACACCAGAGGCCACTCTGAGCGCGTCTCGTTATATGGGGAAGCCATCGCCCGGGGCCTGGGTCTGGCAGGCGAGGAACTGGAGACCATCCGCTATGCAGGATATCTTCATGACGTCGGCAAAATTGGCATCCCTGACGCCATCCTGACAAAACCTGGCAAACTGACACTGGAAGAATTCAAGGTAATCAAGAAGCATCCGAGGCTGAGCGAACGGATCCTCAAGCCGGTCGGCTTCCCCTACCAGGTCCAGCCTATCGTTTGTCACCATCACGAGCGATTTGACGGCCGGGGTTATCCGGATGGCCTGTCAGGTGCGGAAATCCCCCTGGGCGCACGCATTCTGTTCGTCGCCGATGCTTATGAAGCTATGACCTCAGACCGGCCGTACCGCAAGGCACTGTCAACCGACAGAGCCCTTAAAGAGTTGAAAAACAATAGGGGCACCCAGTTCGATCCCAAAGTTGTCGACGCCCTGGTGAAGATAATTCTGGCGGGGGAGTCAAGACAGCCGCGGATGCGGATGGAGGCATGAGGGAACGTCAACGCCAGCTTTATATCAAGGTTTGAGAACAATGCCAATTTACCGAAGAAGCTGGAAAGATTTGTGAAAGTTATCGGTCACCGTGGAATCAGTTGTCAGAAATGTGGGGGTAAAAAATGAACGCGTCCCATGCGGTCTTTCACATCACCGGACAAATCGTCGCCGCGGCAGGGGATAAAGAAATATTCCCGGCAATCCTCGAGGTGTTCAACCTCACGATTGCCATGGTGGCTTTCTATTTCGCCATCCGTGTGTTGCCTTCAATCTCCCTGGATACACGCAAACGCTCCTGGCTCTTCCTCAGCCTTGCCGCCATCACTTTCGGCGTTGCTGAAATCATCGGCACTCTGAAAGAGCTGGCCGAGATATCAGTCGTAGGCCTCTATGAGTCAACCGAAGCCGTGTTCGTTGTTCTCCTGGCAACCGGGTTCTTTTACCTTTATACAGAAGAGCACCGCGAGGCGCTCAGGCTCAGGCGCCAGTCCACAACGGACGACCTGACCAGCCTTTACACGCATGGCTTCTTTCAAACATACCTGCTCAACAAGGTAAGGAGCCTTCGTACCGACGGTAACAACCTGACCATCCTTTTCCTCGACATCGATGATTTCAAGCAGTACAACGACAAGTTCGGGCATCAGGAGGGTGACTACGTGCTGCAAAAAGTGGCCCAGACTATCCAGCAGGAAGCCCGTGGAGAAGACATCGCTTCGCGCTATGGCGGTGAAGAGTTCACCCTGATCCTCGGTTGCAACTTCGGAACCGCCTGCCGGGTCGCCGAAAGGCTGCGCTCAAGCGTCGAGGATCTCTGCTCGACGTTCTCAGATCCCAACATCAAACGCAGCATCACGGTTTCCATCGGCTTGGCCACATTCGGAAGAGACTCGGTCTCCGGCGAAAAGCTGGTTCAGATCGCTGATGCCCGCATGTATGAGGCCAAGAAGCGGGGCAAGAACCAGGTCTATTCCGGAGACGTCGATTTCAAGACGGTGGTAGCGCACACGGCGTGAGCAATCCGGTATGCAATGCCCGCACCGGCCTCTACGGTGGGGCGATATTCAAACTGATACTCATGGCCCGCGTCAAGCGGGCCTTTTCTCTGCCGATACCTATATTGAAAAAGTGGCGTTCCAACCCCATTACAATTTGAAGGAAAGCGTGTTCCCCACATGATCCTCTGGGGAAAAATCAGCCAGTTTTCGGTATTCATGGTCCTCCAGCTCCTGGCTAGCTATCACAAGTCCGGCCTGCTCGAAATCGAAGACAATGAAGAACGTGCGGTCATTTATCTGAAGGACGGATGCGTCGAGGCGGTTTCGGTGCCCCGCTCGGACCACTTGCTGGGAGCCAAGCTGGTGGCGGCCGGCGACCTTTCGCAAACCGATCTGAGGAAGATCATTCTTTCCGCAGCGCTCAAGGAAAACAAGCGCGAATTCCTGGGTTTGACCATCATGAAGAGCGGCCTTGTCGCCGCCAAGGCGATTGCCAGCTCCCTGGAAGAACAGGCCTATGAGAACACGCTGGAACTCTCCAACTGGGTCGAAGGCACTTTCAAGTTCGTGGTCCCGCGCCAATCAGTGGATTTTCCTTTCTCCCCACACATCAACGTCCAGCACCTGCTGCTGGAGACAAGCCGGCGGCTGGATGAAGGCCAGCGTCCCACGAAGGCCAAACCCACGCCTCCCGAGGAAGAGCTGTGCGCCGGATGCACTGCCAATTGCTCCCAGGAGCAGAAGGATAAGTATCTCAAGGACGGTATCTGCCTCTGGCGCACAATGCCGGTGATTGTCCGGGAGGCCATTTTCGCTCCCGAGGAACACGAATTCAAATATGATGACGAAGAGCGGGTCCGCGACCTTCCCTTCCTTTAGGGGAACCTCTAACAATTCAGTATTTCGCTAATATTTCCACTTTTTTCTTAAAAATTGGGCAGTTTACTCAAATCGGCCGGGGAAATTCGGCCAATATGGTTGATATTCTATCGTTATTTGCTTGCTTTCTTTGCCTTTGCCCGATTTCGGGCGCACTAAGGCCTTGGCCTATGCGGTCTTTAAGCCAAGCAGTTGCGTGTAGCGGCACATGTTGTAAACCAGATTGCGCATACCGATCTTGTGTGTAGCGCGGACCTGGCCCACACCCCGGATTAGTTTGCCGCCCATGCTACCGGCCTGAAAGCCAAAGACGTGCTCCAGCTGTCAAGTGACACCAACATTCCCGAAGTTAAATGACAGCAACTTTCCCGCACCCGGCATGGGGTTTACTCCTTGAACATCACCTCCTTGTCCTTGAGCCGGTAGCTCCTGCCGCTGATGCTGATGGCGTATGCGTGATGCAGCAGCCGGTCGAGCACCGCTGCTGCCAGCACCTCGTCGCTGGCAAAGAGTGATGACCATTCCCGGACGCTC
>JAJYIN010000062.1 GCA_021790075.1 Actinomycetes bacterium
CAGCTCATCATCGGTAAGCTCGGCGATACCCTCGTCCCTGGCCAGCGCCCGGGCCACGTTCTCGTTCCAGGAGTCATAATCCCTCAGGTAACCCCTGCTGTCGACTTCGATCTTCTCGCCCTGATATTCGAGTTGCGGCATGGTCTCCTCCTTTCGCCGCCGCCGGGTTAAATCTCGCCCAGCTCATTCTCCAGGTCCTTGATATACTGCTCGACCAGGACGCCCAGATAGAGGCACTGCTGGCCATCCATGCAGGCATCGGCGTCGGCCTTGTCCAGAAACGCGTAGCGGCTGTGCCCGCCTTTCTCGAAGCGGACCACCCAGGCGTTCCTTTCCTCGTCGAATGACAGCCTCAGCGCGATCCTGTACTCCGAGATATCCGGGTACATCTCCAGCAGCTTGTCTTCGAGCGCCACCAGGGTATATCCCATCTCGACCTCCTCGCGGTAATTTGAGTCCGGCCGCCAGAGGCGGCCGGATCAAGGGTAGTAGGCTAATACATATCCGTTTTGGTCGATATTTATGCCTCCCGAAAATGGATGTTCTTCCTGAGCAGGGAAAAGAAATTTCAGCTCCTGGCTGGTCCCACGGCGATCCGGAGCCGCAAATAGCTTCCCCAATCTAATATAACGTATGCGGTATTCTTATTGACCCTGCCTCGCGGCGATGGTAATATCTCCCATTACCGTACGCTTGTGACGTAATATTACAGGCGTTGGCTGCGGCGTTTCGTGGCGCCGCAGCAGCAACGTTTCTGCACGCGGTGCGGAGTTGAGATGTGACCGGCCGGAGGCCCGCCAGGGCCACAGCCGGTCGGCTCTATTAAAGGTCCGGGTCCGCTAGGCCGGACGGGTAGCCCCGCGGCATGGCGCTCGAACCTTCTATTTTTACGGGATGGGCGGACCCCGCATCACCGAATGCTCTAGGCCGCTTTCTTCCCAAAATCCGGATGAAGGAGTGGTGAACTTGTCGTTCGAAGCGCCATTAGAGACAACCAAGGGTAATATCCATGAAGTCGAGATCGGGGCCGGCAGGAAGGTAGGCGGCGAGACTACCTTCCCCTTTCATCTCTGGGAGGGCGAGATGCCCAACTCCCCGCTGATCGCCATGGAGGTTTATGACGAGCCCCAGTCCGGGTGGCCGGAGGCTGTGCGCAAGGTTTACGAAGATGTAATGGACGACCCGGTAGCCTGGGCCAGGAAGTGCCAGGACGAGTTCGGCGCCGACGCCATCTGCCTGCAGCTGGGGAGCATCGACCCCAACGGCACGGACGCTTCAGCTGACTCTGCCGCCGAGACGGTGAAAAAAGTCGCAGCGGCGTTGGACATTCCTGTGATCGTCTACGGCACCGGCAGCCCCGACAAGGACGCCGAGGTGCTCAAGAAGATCGCTGAGGCGACCAGCGGCGCCGGCAGCCCGATAGGTCCGGTGGACGACTCCAATTTCCGCCTCGTGGGCGCGGCCGCCATGGGTTACAAGAACCCGGTGATCGCCTTCACTTCCATGGATGTGAACCTGGCCAAACAGCTGAACGTGCTGATGACGCAGCTGGGCGTGCCGGAGGACAAAATCATCGTCGACCCGACCACCGGCGCGTTGGGTTACGGCCTGGACTATTGCTATTCTATTATGGAGAGGGACCGGCTGGCTGCGCTGGTGCAGAATGACGCCAAGATGCAGATGCCGATCTTCAATAATCTGGCTCCCGAGACCTGGAAAGCCAAGGAAGCCAAGGTAAGCGAGGAAGAAGAACCCACCTTTGGTGACGTCGAGACCCGGGGCATCCTCTGGGAAGCAGTCACCGCCACGACGCTTCTTCTCTGCGGTACCGACATTCTGGTCATGCGCCATCCCCAGGCGGTGACGTTGGTACGGGCGGCTATCGAAGGCCTGCAGGCACAATCCAAGGAGAAAGTGGCATCATGAGTGATTCCGAAGAGAAAAAGAAAGACAAGACGCCCCGGGCGAAGAGCATCGACCCGGCAGCGCTGGAAATGATCGACCGGGCCGAGTCCGCCGGCCTCAGCACCGTCTTCTCCCGCGTCGACGAGATGAAGGCATGCCCCATCGGCGCGGCCGGCTCCTGCTGCTCGCTGTGCGCGATGGGCCCCTGCCGCCTGGTCGGCAAGGGCGCGGAAGAGAAGACCGGCATCTGCGGCGCCACCCATGGCACCATTGGCGCCCGGCTGATGGCCAGAGCGATCGCCGGCGGCGTGGCGGCCCACTCCGACCATGGCCGTGACATCGCCCGCACCCTGCTGGCGGTGGCTAAGGGCCACGTGCAAGGCTTCACGATCAAGGACCCCGACAAACTTTACCGGGTGGCGGAGATGATGGACATCGCCACCGAAGGCAAGGAGCTGAACGACGTCGCCGCGGCGGTGGCGCAGCGGGCGCTCGACAACTTCAACGGGACCGCCGGCGACGAGCTTACCTATGTTAACCGCGCTCCCGGGAAGCGGCAGGAGATCTGGCGCAAGTACGGCCTCACGCCCCGGGGCGTCGACCGCGAGGTGGTCGAGAGCATGCACCGCACCCACGTGGGCGTGGACCAGGACGCCGAGCACATCCTGGATCAGGGCATGCGCACCTCACTGGCCGACGGCTGGGGCGGCGCCATGCTGGCTACTGATCTTTCCGACGTCCTTTTCGGCACGCCGAAGCCCCTGATTTCCCAGGCGAACCTGGGCGTGCTCAAGGAAGACCAGGTCAACATC
Organism: Actinomycetes bacterium; assembly: GCA_021790075.1. Classification (GTDB taxonomy): domain Bacteria; phylum Actinomycetota; class Thermoleophilia; order BMS3ABIN01; family BMS3ABIN01; genus JAJYIN01. The sequence continues at coordinate 2,718 of JAJYIN010000062.1, forward strand.
ATCGTGCACGGGCACGAGCCGACGCTTTCGGAGATGATCGTGGCGGCTTCCCAGGACCCTGAGCTGATCGAATATGCAAAGAGCAAGGGGGCGGCGGGCATCAACCTGGCGGGCATCTGCTGCACCGCCAACGAGGTGCTGATGCGCCACGGCATCCCGCCGGCGGGCAACTTCCTGCACCAGGAGCTGGCCATCATCACCGGCGCCGTCGAGGCCATGGTGGTTGACGTTCAGTGCGTCCTGCAGGCGCTGCAGCCGCTGGCGGAGAAGTTCCACACCAAACTGATCACCACTTCGCCCAAGGCGAAGATCCCGGGGGCGACCCACGTCGAGTTCGACGAGGAGCACGCCCTGGACACCGCCAAGGAGATCGTCCGGATGGGGATCGACAACTACGCCAACCGCGGCGGCGATGTCGCCATTCCCCAGTACACCGGCGACCTGGTGGCGGGTTTTTCCCATGAATACATCAACTACATGCTGGGCGGCAAGTACCGCGCCTCGTTCCGGCCGCTTAACGACAACATCATCAACGGCAGGATTCAGGGCGCCGTCGCCATCGTCGGCTGCAACAACCCGCGGGTGACGCAGGACGAGGGCATCATCTATCTGGTGCGCGAGCTGATCAAGCGCGACGTGCTGGTCGTGCAGACCGGCTGCGCCGCCCACGCATCCGGCAAGCACGGCCTGCTGGTGCCGGAGATGATGGAGATCGCCGGCGACGGGCTCAGGGAGGTCTGCGAGGCCGTCGGCATGCCGCCGGTCCTGCACCTGGGCAGCTGCGTGGACAACTCCCGCATCATGACCATCCTCTCCCAGGTGGTGGAGGAAGGCGGGCTCGGCGATGACATCTCCGACCTGCCGGTCGCGGGCATCTGCCCCGAGTACTACTGCGAGAAAGCGCTGGCCATCGGCACCTATGCCGCCGCTTCCGGCGTCTACGTGGTCTTCGGGGTCAGGAACCCCGTGGGCGACTGCACCGAGGTCGTTGACATCATGTCGGGCGGCTGGGAAGAGAAGGTCGGCGGGCAGCTGGTCTTCGAGCCCGATTACGAGAAGATCCTGGAGATGGTGATGAACCGCATCCAGGAGAAGCGCAAGGCGCTCGGCATCCACGAGGAAAAAGAGCGTGTCCTGTTCGACATGGCCGCCAGGCGAGAGCTGTAGGAGGAATGGATGAGTAAACTAATCGCGACATCAGTAATCGCCGGCGCCCACCAGTTCGTTAGCGAGGCGGAGGAAAAGCTCCAGGAAGCGATCGACACCGTCGGGCCGGAAGCAGACATCAACCTGCCCAACACCGGTTATTACCTGCCGGTCATATACGGACTTACCGGCATGCGGGTGGAAAAGGTCAAGGATATGGAGGAGCCGCTCAGGCATGCGCGCGAGCTGCTGCCTGAATCACCGGCGGAGCGCCTGTGGACGCCCTACCTGGGAACGGCGCTGGACGCCGGCGTCGCCACGCTTTTCTCCTGCGAGATCATTGAATCTCTCCGCTACGTGCTGGAGCCTGGCTTTTACACCGAGACGGACGCCCCTACCGGCGAGAACCTCTGGCTGGGGGCGGCCGATGACGTCATCATGCGCGAGCGCGGCATCGAGTTCGTTGACGGCACCGCTCCCGGCTTTGCCGCCATCACCGGCGCGGCCCCGGACGTCGAGACCGCGGTCAAGATCGCCCAGGAGCTGAAGGAGAAGATGCTTTACGTCTTCATCGCCGGCAAGGATCAGGGCGTCAGCTTCGCCGAGCAGCTGGTGGAGGGCGGCATGGAGCTGGGCTGGAATACCCGGCTGGTGCCCTTCAGCCCGTATATCTCCGGACATATCTGGTCGCTGGGCTTTGCCACCCGCGCGGCGCTCTCCTTTGGTGGCGTCGAAGCCGGCGATTACAGAAAAGTGCTCAAGTACAACAAGGAGCGCATTTTCGCCTTCGTGCTGGCGTTTGGCGAGGTGACGGACAAGAAATACGCGGCGGCCGCCGGGGCCATCTCGTACGGCTTCCCTACGATCGCCACCAGCGACATCCCCCAGATCCTGCCCACCGGCGTCTGCACTTACGAGCATGTGGTCAGCAACGTCGCCTGCGAGGACATCGTCGCCCGGGCCATCGAGGTGCGTGGACTCAAGGTCGTCATCACCGAGGTGCCGGTGCCGGTCGCTTACGGTCCCGCTTTCGAGGGCGAGCGCATCCGCAAGGGCGAGTACTGGGTGGAGATGGCCGGTCCCAAGTCGGCCGGCTGCGAGTTCACCGAGATCGCCGAGGATGTGGAAGACGGCAAGATCGAGGTGGTGGGCCCCGAGATCGGCGACCTGGAGCAGGGCTCCACGATACCAATCGCCATCCATGTCGAGGTCTCGGGCCGCAAGATGCAGAAGGACTTTGAGCCGATCCTGGAACGCCAGGGCCACACTTTCTTTAACGAGGCCGAGGGCGTGCTGCACATGGGTCAGCGCGACACCGTCTGGATGCGCATCAGCAACCGGGCCAAGGACGCCGGCTTCACCTTCCGGCACCTGGGCGAGATCATCCATGCCCGCTACCACGCCGATTTCGCCGAGGTCGTGGACAAGGTCCAGGTTACCATCTATACCAATCAGGAAGATGTCGAACGCATCCTCGAGCGGGCGCGGGTCGCCTATCACGAGCGCGACGAGCGCCTGGGCAGTCTCACCGACGAGAGCGTCGACACTTTTTATTCGTGTATCCTCTGCCAGAGCTTCGCGCCCACGCACGTCTGCGTGATCACGCCGGAGCGCCCGGGCCTGTGCGGTTCGTACAACTGGCTGGACGGCAAGGCCGCCTATGAGATGAACCCCACCGGCGGCAACCAGCCGGTGCCCAAGGGCGAGACCATCGATGAGGAACGTGGCCAATGGTCCGGCGTCAACGAATACGTCAAGGAGCACTCGCAGGGGCAGGTGGAGGCTTTTAACACCTACTCGATGCTCGAGAACCCGATGACTTCCTGCGGCTGCTTCGAGGTGATCAGCTGCATCCTGCCGATGTGCAATGGCATCATGACCGTCAACCGCGAGTTCAAGGGTGATACGCCCTCAGGCATGAAGTTCTCGACCCTGGCCGGCTCCGTCGGCGGGGGCGTGCAGACTCCCGGCTTCCTCGGCCATTCCAAGTTCTACATGGGGTCGCCGAAGTTCATCGCCGCCGACGGCGGCATCAAGCGGCTGGTGTGGATGCCCAAGGAGCTCAAGGAAGAGATCCGCGACGTGCTCCAGAAGGCCGCCGAACGGGCGGGCGTCCCCGACCTGGTTGACAAGATCTGCACGGAAGAGGAAGCGACCGAGGAATCGGAAGTGCTCGAGTACCTGACCAAGGTCGGGCACCCGGCGCTGGAGATGGACCCGCTGTTCTAAACTCGGTAAACTCGGGGACACCATACTATTTTTTTGCAGGTAGTTTGTACGCGTGGTGCGCGTCAGATGGTTGGCTGGAGCGAGACAATTCCCTTGCTCCCTGAGCAGTTTGGCCGGAGCGGAACGATTCCCTTGCTCCCCCATTCGCGCCAGAGACGGTAGCGAATCGGTTCAAACCGGTTGCGCGCTCAAGAGGGTCGCGCGGGAATCATACCGCGCCGGCTGGAATAAGGTCGCGCGGCGGGAACCATCCCGCTCCGTTGTGTTAGGGCGCTGCGGGAATCATCCCGCGCCGGCCGGCGATTCGCTCGGGAATATTCCCTGAGCCTGAGTGAATAGTGTTAAAGACGATTATTAGTGTCAACGACTGAGGATGTTTCGGAAGGGAGTGTGAGCTGTGGCTCTGAGCGGTCTGCAAATCTTCAAGCTGCTCGCCAAGACAAACTGCAAGGAATGCGGCTTTCCCACCTGTATGGCGTTCGCCATGCAGCTGGCCGCCGGCAAGGCTGAGCTGGACCAATGCCCCTACGTTTCCGATGAGGCCAAGGCGGCCCTTGGCGAGGCCTCGGCGCCACCCGTGCGCAAGGTGACCGTGGGCGCCGGCGATCTGGCGGTCACGGTGGGCGAGGAAACAGTCATGTACCGGCACGAGAAGCGGTTCGAGAACATGCCGGGCCTGGGCGTCCTCATCACCGAGGACATGGACGACGCGCAGGTTTCTTCCCTGCTGGGCACGCTGAAGGAACAGCAGTTCAATTACGTGGGCCGCACCCTGAGGCCGCGGGTGGCCGCCATCAAGGCCGCTGACGCCGGCAGGCTGGCGGCGCTGGCCGCCAAGGCTGACGCCGAATCGGGCGCGGCGCTCGTGCTCATGCACGATGACGCCGCCGCGCTCAAGGCCGCCGCCGAGCCCCTCAAGGACAAGAAACCGCTGCTTTACGCCGCCACCGAAGCCAACTTCGACGCCGTGGCGGCGGTGGCCAAGGAGCTGGACGTGCCCTTTGCCATCAAGGCGGACACGCTGGGAGCGCTGGCCGATCTGGGTCAGAAGGCGCTCGACATGGACTTCAAGGAAGTCGTGCTCGACCCGTCCTCGGCCACCCTGGGCGATGTGCTCCAGGACCAGACGCTCATCCGCCGCGCCGCCATCAAGAAGACCTTCCGGGCGCTGGGTTTCCCTACCATCGGCTTCCCCTGCCTGATGACGGACGACCGCCTGCTGGAGATCGTCTATGCCTCAGTGTTCATCACCAAGTACGCGGGCATTGTCATCCTTTCCGACCTGGATCCGGCGCGGACGCTGCCGCTTCTTTACCTGGGCCAGAACATTTACACCGACCCGCAGAAGCCCATGCAGATGGACCAGGGCGTCTACCCGATCAACGATCCCACGGCGGACTCCCCGATCCTCGTCACAACCAACTTCTCGCTGACCTATTTCACGGTTTCGTCGGAAGTGGAAGCCAGCAAGGTGCCGGCGTGGCTGGTGATCATGGACGTCGAGGGACAGTCGGTGCTGACTGCCTGGGCCGCCGGCAAGTTTGTGGCCGACGCCATCGCCCCCTTCCTGAAGAAGAGCGGCATCGAGGAGAAGGCGCCCCACAAGAAGATCATCATCCCTGGTTATGTCGCCCAGATCTCCGGCGAGCTGGAGGAAGAGCTGGGGGACGGCTGGGAAGTGCAGGTAGGCGTGCGCGAGGCCGCCGACATTCCCAAGTTCCTGCGGCAGTGGAGCGCCAACTAGGGACCGGTTGCCGGCGCCGGGAATCGTGGGAAGGCCATGATTCCAGGGCGGAGCGGCGTGCCCGCGGGGATTTCCATGGGCAGTCGTGCAGACAGTCCCGCCGGGATTCCCATGGGTGTTCCTGTCGGCGTGCCCGCGGGCGTTCCTGTCAAACCCACAACGGAATCCAGGATGGATTTTAACCAGAAAACAGTCTTGCGGTCTTTTTCACGCCGGGCAGCCGGCGACGCCGGCCTCCGACCGCCCTGCATGGTGGCCTGTCCCATCCATACCGACGCCCAGCGCTATATCCAGCTGGTGGCGGCGGGCAGGCCGGCAGAGGCGCTCGCGGTCGTGCGCGAGACCAATCCACTGCCCCAGGTGATCGGGCGCATCTGCGCCCATCCCTGCGAGGACGCCTGCCGCCGGGGAGAGGTGGACGAGCCTATCGCCATTTGCAACCTGAAGCGGGTGGCCAGCGACGGCGCCGGGGCCGCCGGCCTCGGCTATGAGCCGCCCAGGCCTGCGTTGACCACAGACAAGAAAGTAGCCATTATCGGCTCTGGCCCTTCCGGCCTGGGAGCCGCGCACGACCTGGCGCTGATGGGCGTCGGCAGCGTCATTTTCGAGCGGCAGCCGGAGGCGGGCGGTTTTCTGCGGACCGGTATCCTCAGCTACCGGCTTCCCAAGGAGATCCTCGACGAGGACATCGAGTACATCCGCGGCATGGGCGTGGAGATCAGGACCGGGGTGGCGGTCGGCCGCGATGTGGATTTTGACGACCTGGCGGAAGAGTTTGACGCCGTCCTCATCGCCGTGGGCCTGTCGCTGAGCCGGTCGCTGCCCATCCTGGGCGCGGACCTGCCCCAGGTGCTGCTGGCGGTGCCTTTCCTGGAGGCGGTCAATGCCGGCCGCGAGGTGCCCGAGCTGGGGCAGGAGGTCATCGTCATCGGCGGCGGCAACGTGGCCATCGACGTGGCCCGCTCGGCGCGGCGGCTCTCCGGCGGCAAGGTGACCATGGTCTGCCTGGAGGCGGACTACGAGATGCCGGCGCACGGCTGGGAGATCGAGGACGCCCGGGTGGAAGGCATCGATATCATCTGCAGCCAGGGGCCGAACGCCGTCCTGGGCGACGGAAGGGTGGAAGGCCTCCAGGTGAAGAAATGCGAGTCGGTTTTCGACGAGCGGGGCCGTTTCGCACCGACATTCTGCGAGACCGAGCTTTCGACCATTCCCGGCGACACGGTCATCATCGCCATCGGCCAGGCTTCGGACATGTCCTTCCTGCCAGAGGGCGGTCCGGGGCTCGACGGGCGCGGCATCCTCATCTTTGACCGGGAGCGGTGCACAACCACACGCCCCGGCGTCTTTGCCAGCGGCGAGGTGGTCACCGGCCCGGGGGCGGCGGTAAGCGCTCTGGCCGGCGGCAAGCGCGCGGCCATCGCAATCGCCCGCTACCTGGGCGTCGACGTCGATTTTCCGGAAGAACCCGCCGCCATTGGCAGTCTCCCGGAGGATGTGAAGGAGAAGATCAGGAGCGGACCGCGGCGCAAGATGCCGGCGCGCCCGGCGGCTGAGCGGATAAACGACTTCGGGGAAGTGGAGCTGGGTCTGGCGGAGGTCGACGCCCGCTGCGAGGCATCGCGCTGCCTGCTCTGCGAGCGGGGCGCCCGTTTTTCGGACAAGTGTATATCCTGCCTGACATGTGTCAGGGTGTGCCCGTACGGCGCTCCCCGGGCTGACGGTGACGGATTGGCCGCCATCGACCCCGACCGCTGTCAGGCGTGCGGCATCTGCTTCACCCAGTGCCCCGTCAAGGCCATCGACCTGGAGATGATCAGCGAGGAGGAGCTGGCCGCGGCGATCGCGGCCGCGGTCGCGCCGGCCAGCGGCGGCGAGGTCGAACTGGGCTGCTGGTACTCGCAGTCGCGCGTGGCTTCCGCGGCTGCCTTTGTGCCGCTGCCCTGCACTTCCCGGCTCAGTGTCCGGCTGCTGCTGGGCGCGTTTGAGAATGGGGCAAAGAAGCTTTACGTGGGCGTCTGCAGCGAGGATGACGACGGGCACTTCGTGCACGGCCACCGCCAGACCCGGGCGGCGGTTGCGGAAGCCCGGCAGGCGCTGGAGGAGATCGGCATGGACCCGGAGCTGATCGAGCTGAGGGTGGAGCCGGAGCTTAAATGCAAGGCGAAAACCACATGAGAGATTTACATAAATGATCACGGCCGAACGGAAAAAATTTGACGAGATCAGGCGGATGACGGATTCCGCCGAAAGCGTGCTGGTCGTGGGCTGCAATACCTGTGTGGCCGTCTGCCTCACCGGTGGGGAGAAAGAGGCCGGGATCCTGGCCGCGGAGCTGCGCCTGGCCCGGCGCCAGGACGGCATCGCCGGCAGCGTCGAGACCGTCTCCGTCCTCCGGCAGTGCGAGAACGAGTACCTGGACTCCATCCGCGAGCAGGTGGAGGC
>JAJYIN010000063.1 GCA_021790075.1 Actinomycetes bacterium
TTACCGGCTATCGATCCGAGGCCGATAACCTCGCACTCAAGGGAGCCGCCTGGGCCTGCCGGAAGCGGGGACGCCACATCATCACCTCGAGCTTCGAGCATCCGGCCATCCTGGCATCCTGTCGCTCCCTGGAAGAGCAGGGATTTTCAGTCACCTGCCTGACGGTGGGCGGTGACGGCCTCGTTGACCCGGAAGAGCTGGCAGGGGTCATCCGTGACGACACAGTGCTGGTCTCCGTGATGATGGCCAACAACGAGGTGGGAACCATACAGCCAATCAGGGAGCTGGCTGCGGTCGCGCATGAGCGCGGCGTGCTTTTCCATACCGACGCCGTCCAGGCCCTGGGCAAGATACCGGTCGACGCCGGCGATTTGGATGTTGACATGATGTCGGTTTCCGGGCACAAGATCCATGGACCCAAGGGCATCGGGGCGCTGTTCGTGCGCCGCGGTGTCGAGCTGGCGCCCCAGCTGAGCGGCGGCAACCAGGAGGGCGGCCGCCGCGCCGGCACCGAGAACGTAGCCGCCATCGCCGGCCTGGCCAAGGCAGCTGAACTCGCGGTCCGGCGGCTGCCGGAGATGGCTGCCGTCGCTTCCCTGCGGGACCGTCTGGAAACCGGGATAATGGAACTAGTGGAAGGAGCCCGGCTCAACGGCCACAAGAACCGGCGCCTGCCCAACACCCTGAACATGACGCTGCCGGGCCTGCGGGGAGAATCGCTGGTGCTGCGGATGGACCGTAAGGGCATCGCCCTCTCTTCCGGGTCGGCCTGCAAGTCCGGTTCGCCCGACCCGTCCCACGCGCTGCTCGCTCTCGGCTTGGACGCGGAGGACGCGCACTGCTCGGTCCGCTTTTCCCTGGGAAGAGGCAATACGGCAGAAGACGTTGACTACGTGCTGTCAGCGATCGGAGAAGTCATCAACGAATCGATGAGCGCCATCAGGTTCATCCCCTGCAGGTGACCCATGGACAGCTTGACAGCTTTGACAATTGAGAAGCTTTATGGCAGCGGTGACCGGGAGCCGGCCGTGGCGCCCGTGCGCGTCGACCTCAACCAGGCGCAGGTGTTGGCCCTGGCAGCGGCGGCCGGTCAGAAGCCGCCGGCAGACTTGCGGGCAGAAACGGCAATGGATTTCGCCGTTTCCGTGGCCCGGGGTCTCAGCCACGCGCCGCGGCGGCTGGACTGCCGTTTTCTCTATGACGCCCGCGGCAGCGAGATCTTTGAGCGCATCTGCGAGCAGCCGGAGTATTACCTCACCCGCACCGAGGGCGCCATCCTGGCGGCGGCAGCCGGCGACATCGCCCGGCGCACGGGCCCGGTGACGCTGGTGGAACTTGGTTCCGGCAGCGGGATCAAGACACAGATAGTCCTGGAAGCTTACTCAGCACGCCACGGACCCGTCCGCTACACCCCCGTGGATATCAGCAAATCCATCCTGGAGCTGGCCGAGCAGGAAATTACCGCAAAGATGCCGCACGTCAAAGTAGAGGCCCTGCATGGAACGTACGAGGATGCCTTCCCGCTGCTGGCTTCCTACTCCCCCTGCCTGCTGCTCTTCCTGGGAAGCACGGTCGGCAACCTGGACAGCAGCGAAGCGGACCGGTTCTGGGAAGCGATCGCGGCCGGCCTCATGCCCGGAGATTTCTGCCTCCTGGGCGTCGACATCAACGAGGACCCCGACGCGCTCCATGCGGCCTACAATGACGGCGCCGGCTACAGCGCCGCTTTCACCCGCAACCTGTTCGAGCGCATGAACCGGGAACTGGGGGCGTCGCTGAATACGCCCTCAATCGAGCATGTGGCCGCCTACAACCCGGAATGGCGGCGGGTGGAGATATTTGCCCGGTTCACCAGTACCCAGAGCATCGACATCAGCCAGCTGGGCCGCAGTTTCCGCGTTGGCAAGGGAGAGCAGATTCTCACTGAGGTCAGCCGCAAGTTCCGCCTCAACCATATGGTGCCCTACCTGGCCACCTTCGGCCTGGCGGCGCAGCAGATCTATTCGGATGAGGAGAAACGGTTTGCGGTCCTGCTGCTCAGGAGGGTTTAGAATCTATCTTAAAAGGTTGGCCGTTGCGAGGCCGAGCGAAAAGGTCATGGGCAAGGACGCAGGAGGAAAAAGCCCGCAGTCGTACCTGTAGGTACGTCGAGGACTTTTTCCTCCGAGGACGCCGCCCATGGCCTTTGCAGCCGGCCCCAGCAGGAGATGCCTTTTGAGATAGATTCTTAGGGCAGGCCAGGCCAGCGGGCGCCCCCTCGACCAGGGGACTGACGGTCATCAGCCGTACGGCCGGGGACCATGCACCCGGGCGCGCAAGGCTTCGTGAAGCCTGATGGTATCAGGATCGATGACAGCCCCCATCACCACCAGGAAAGCGCGGCTAAACTCCACTGCGCGGAGCATGGCGGCGTCGATATCCCCCATCGCTGCCGACCGCAATTCCTCGATGCCGGGAAAATCGCGGCCGGGCTCGATGGTATCGGCCAGGAAAAAAACCTTGTCGGATCTGGTCATCCCCGGGTGCCCGGCTGTGTGGCTGACGACGGCGCTGACGGTGGCGGGGTCGAGCGCCCCCAGCTTTCGCTTTCCCATCTCCGCGGCGACCCGGCCATGCAGCAACAGCGGGCAGAGACGGTCTTCCTCACGGATGGGGAGTGACCACTTCCCGGCCAGCTCCAGCAGTTCCTCCTCGGGCAACTCGCGGGCGCAGTCGTGCAGAAGGGCGGCCACCAGCAGCGGCTTCTGATCAACGCCATGCCTCCGGGCCAGAGCGGGGACGGTCTCAAACACGCCCATCGTATGCCGGAAGCGGCGCGGCGACATCTTCGTCCGGACCCATTCCCTGATTGCGGCAGTGGGCTCCACCACCGGTTCCGCCAAGGGTTCTTCCATCCGTTTTGCCAGGTTTGCTTTCTCTTGGTGACTGTCGGAAGCGTCAACCCGCTCCATCAAAACAATAGCACGAAACCCGTCTTGGGTGCAGCAGCGTGGACCGGCCGGACCGCCGGTCTTGCCCATCCTGAACCGGTGCCACCCGACCGGCCCGGTCCCGGCAGTGACCCGGTCCCGGCAGCGGCTTGTTCCAGGCAGCGATTCGGTCCCGGCAGCCCTGTTCGCGGCAACAATCGGTTTTAGCAGCGATCAATAATGCCGGGCATCGATCAGGAAATGTGCCGCAGCAGGCGCAGCAGCATGAAGCCAAGCAGGCTGCAGGCTGCCAGACCGGCGATCGTGATCTTGGTCTTGTCGATCACCGGTTCCACGCGCACGCCATCCCGGTCGGCGATGATGGTGGCTACCGGCCGGGCAACGACCCGGCCGCCCCCGCCGCCACCGCCGCCGTTCTGGGCGCGTTTGCCGCCATCACCCTGCGGGTTCTCGCCGAAACCGGTGCCGAACCCCATGCCGCTCATGATCTCAGCTGTAGGAATGATGAGGGCATCGTCCTTCTGCACCGGTTTGCCATATACGCTCTCCACGCTGGCCACATCGATGAACCTGTCGAAGTTGTGGCGGATCATCTCACTGATCATCATTTCTGTTTCTTCCCGGGTGGCTTTCTCCTCGACGTTCATGGCTCCCCCCCTTTGATATGTAATAATAAATATGGTTCAAACGGGACTCGTCTTCTTCAGACAGCGCCGCTTGCCGGTGGCCAACACCGCCAGCAGGGCCGCGGTGCCGAACACCATTATGGAAACCGTCGCCCGGGTCTTGTCCCGGACCCGCAGATAATAACTTTCCCCGGCGTTCCTCACCTCCAGGCCCGCCGGACGGTTCCAGACAAAGACGCCGCGGGGGCCGGGGAGCTGGACCGTCAGCGCCCGCGCCCGTGGGACCAGCTCGCTGTCCCCATGCCGGACCGCCTGTCCCTTGCGCGTTTCCAGTTTGACCAGCGGCAAATTGTACCCTTTCGTTTTGTATCCCTTCCAGCTCGTCCCCGGCTCATTCCTTCCTGCTCCCCCTTCCAGCTCAGCATTACTCTTTTCGCAAAGCGGTGGAAGTTAAACCGGGCGGGCGGGAAGAAAATCAGGCCGTCGGGACAGATTGGCGGGACTAGCCGGCAGGACGGGCCGGCAGCCATGTCCGGCCGGGCTGCTCAGCTGCCTACCCAGGAATAAGCCGACTCGAAGCGCAGCGCCTGCGGGGCGGTAACGTTGAAGACGATACCGCCGGCGCTGTCTCGGGGCAGCGGGACCACGGCGACGACTTCCGAGCCGGTCATGATCGCCACCTGGGCGCCGCCGGGGGTGGCAGCGCTGCCGGCAATCGCCTGCTCCAGCTTCTGCTGTCCACCAGGGTTCAGACCCAGGACGACGGACGGCCTGCCGCTACTGTCGGTGCCGGGATTGGTGACGCTGCTCAGATCCCCGAGTGCGAGCATGGGAGTAGAATCGACAATCCAGGGAATCACGAGAGGCTTGCCGGAATGGTCACGCTGGACGTTGCCGGCGTCGTCGCGCCGCAGCTGGTTGTACCATGATCTTTCCGGCGGCAGGGTTTTGACGTCCAGCTGCCCCGCCTGGGCCAGCCGGCTGCGCTCGAGGTCGACGCCCCTCACTTCCAGGCTGGGGGAACGACCGGCGGCCGGGATGGTCCCGGCCCGGGCGCCTCCGCAGCCCGACAGGGCCGCCATCAGCGCCAGACAAGTGGAAAGAATGGTGAGCAGGTGTAGCGCCGCCGGCGCCCGGCCCCGGCTTTGGAGGAAGACCCCCAGAAAGAGCAGCACCGGCCGGAGCGGCCCACCTCGGCCTTTTCCGGCCCGGCGCATCGGTGGCTACTTCCCCTTGCGCGCCGAATCCAGCACCGCCTTTAAGTCCCGCGGCACCGGCTTGTCGGCGACGATAAAATCGTAGAGACGGTCCGCCAGATGCGGCGACTTGTAAAGAGCCTGCTGCAGCCCCCGCTGACGGTACTCGAAAAAATGCTCCGGTTTTACCCGGAGCGCCCGGGCGATGGTCCTGATGACCGTGTCGGCCGGCACCGGCCGGGAGCCGCAGGCCAGATGGTTGAGGTACCCAGCCGAGAGTTTCGTGCGCGTGGCCAGCCGGCGGTAGCTGATCTGACGCAGCTGCATCAGCTCCTTGAGCGCCTCCGGAAAGGCGAGCACGGAATTGGGGACCTCTTTGGGCGGATCGGGTTTCATCATGCGAGCACCTCATTGACCTCTTGCAGGAACTTTGTGACAGCACGGCAGGCGACGTCGATATCGCCGGCGTCTCCTACCATCTTGATCAGGCGGCTGCCGATGATAACGCCGTCGGCCAGCTGAGCCACTTCGGCGGCCTGTTCCGGCGTGGAGACGCCGAAGCCCACCGCCAGGGGTTTGTCGGTGGCCGCGCGCACCCGGTCCAGGAATTCCGGCAACTGGCCGCTGAGGGCGGTGCGGGCGCCGGTGACGCCGGTTACGGACACGCAGTAGATGAAACCGGAGGCCGCGCCGGCGATCAGCCGGAGGCGCTCTTTGGTGCTGGTGGGGGCCGCCAGCAGGATGGCGTCGGTGCCGCGGCCCCGGCAGATATCCACAAATTCTGACGCCTCATCAACCGGAAGATCGGGAACGATAAGGCCGGCCACTCCCGCGGCGGCGGCCGCCGCTACGAACTGCTCCGGCCCCGGCTCCGATCCGTAGGAAAAGGCGTTGTTGTAATAAACCAGCAGCACCACCGGCAGGCGCCCGCTGAACTCGCCCGCCAGGGCCAGCACGTCATCGGGGGTGACGCCCGCGTCCAGGGCCTGCTGCGCCGAGGCCTGCACCGTGGGTCCGTCGGCCAGCGGGTCGGAGAAGGGCACGCCCAGCTCGATCATGTCGGCGCCGCCGGCGATGAAGGCTTCCAGGACGTGACGGCAATCGTGCAGGTCCGGATAACCGCCGGTGATATACGGCATCAGAAGGGCTTTCTTGGAACGGTCCCGGAAAAGTTCTTCCAGCCGGCTCATGACATGATCCCCAGAGCCCGGGCGGCCTGGTGGACGTCCTTGTCGCCGCGGCCGCTCAGGTTGATGATGACGAGGTCATCAGCAGTGAAACGGTCGCTATGTTTGACCATGTAGGCGATGGCGTGAGAGCTCTCCAGCGCCGGGATGATGCCCTCCGTCTGGGACAGCATCGTAAAGGCCGCCAGCGCCTCGGCGTCGGTCACCGAGTCGTAGCGCACCCGGCCCTCGTCGTGCAGGAACGAGTGCTCGGGTCCGACGCCGGGGTAGTCCAGCCCGGCGGAAATGGAATGGGCTTCCAGGATCTGCCCGTAGGCGTCCTGCAGCACATACGAGAGCGAGCCATGCAGGACCCCGCGCTCTCCCCGCTCGATGGAAGCCCCGTGCCTGCCGGTGTCCAGCCCCTCGCCGGCCGCCTCCACGCCGGTCATGCGGACGCCGTCGTCCAGGAAAGCAGCAAACAGGCCCATGGCGTTGCTGCCGCCGCCGACGCAGGCGATCAGTTCGGTGGGCAGCCTCCCCTCCGCCTCGAGGATCTGCCGGCGCGCTTCCCTGCCGATGACGCTCTGCAGGTCGCGAACGATCGCCGGGTAGGGCGCCGGCCCCGCCACCGAGCCGATCACGTAATAGGTATTCTCCACGTTGGTGACCCAGTCGCGGATGGCCTCGTTCATGGCGTCCTTGAGGGTGCGGCTCCCGGAGCTGACCGGTATCACCTCCGCCCCCAGCAGCTTCATGCGCACCACGTTGAGCTCCTGGCGCACGATGTCCTTCTCGCCCATGTAGATGGCGCAGGGAATGCCGAACAGCGCCGCCGCCGTGGCCGTGGCCACACCGTGCTGGCCGGCGCCGGTTTCGGCGATGATGCGGGCCTTGCCCATCTTGGCAGCCAGCATCAACTGGCCCACCGTGTTGTTGATCTTGTGGGCGCCAGTGTGGGCAAGGTCCTCGCGCTTCAGGTAGATAGTGGTCCCCCCCAGCTTCTCGCTGAGGCGGCCGGCCCGGTAGAGCGGCGTCGGCCGGCCGACGAAATCCTTCAGCAGCGAGGCCAGCTCCGCCTTAAAATCAGTGTCATCCCGCAGCCGCTCGTAGGCGGCGGCAAGCTCATCGAGCGCCGGGATCACCGTCTCGGGCACGTAGCGGCCGCCGTACGGTCCAAATCGCACCGGTATCGTCATTTATCTCTTTTCTTTCAGGATGTCAAAAAGCCGCTCCATGCGGCCGGGGTCCTTGACCCCCGGAGCGGACTCGATGCCGCTGGAAACGTCGAGGGCGTACGGGTCCACCGCCTCCAGGGCCGACACCACGTTCTCCGGATTCAGCCCCCCCGACAGGATCAACCTTCCGGAACGCAGCTCCTCGGGCAGTTCCCGGACCAGCTCCCAGTCGAAGGTCCTGCCGGTGCCGCCGCGGCGCTCCGGACTGTAAGTATCCAGCAGAACCATGCCGGTGTCAAACTGGACAACGCCCGCCAGCGATCCCGGCCCGGATACGCGCACTGCCCGGATCACCCTGGCGCCGGTGCGCTCCCCGACAGAGCGGGCAAACCCGGCGCTCTCCTCGCCGTGCAGCTGCACCGCCGTCAGCCCGCAGGCCTCGACCGCGGCGGCGATCTCCTCCAGGGACGCGTTGACGAAAACGCCCACCCGCTCGACGTCCGGGGGCGCCGCCGCCAGGATCTCCCGCGCCTGCTCCACGGTCACGCGCCGGGGACTTTCCCCGGCAAAGATGACACCCAGGGCCCAGGCGCCGGCCGCGACGGCGCGCTCAGCATCCTCGCGCCGCGTCAGGCCGCAGATCTTGACTCTCACATCCATTTCCTCACCCATGAATACGACAGATAGATAACCATGCCAATAGTAAGCAGGAACATGACCATGATGCTGCCCCACCACCAGATGGAGTTTTCCAGCGGCATGAAATCAGTGAAGTTCATTCCCCAGAAACCAGTGATGAAACCCAGGGGCATGAAAATGGTGGCTACCACCGTCAGCCGTTTCATCACCAGGTTGAGGCTGTTGGAAACGGCGGAAAGATGCACATCCAGGGCGCCGGTGAGGATGTCCCGGTATGTGTCCAGCATGTCCGAGAGGCGGATGAGGTGGTCGTAGACATCACGCAGGTAAGGCTGCGTGTCACCGTTGACAAAGGGGAAGTTGCGTGTGGTCATCTGGTTGATCACGTCCCGGAGCGGCGCCGCCGCCCGCCGGAAATTGATCAGCTCCCTCTTGAGGGTGAAGATGTCCCGCACCGCATCCCGCCCGTAGCGGGGATCGATGACGGTATCCCCCAGCTCGTCGAGCACGTCCTCGATGCCGTCGACGATCTCCAGGTAATGATCCACCACGGCGTCAACCAGGTGGTAGACGAGGCGGTCTGAGCCGCAAGACATCAGGCCGGGGCGTTTCTGGGCGTCCCTCCAGACGGCGTCCAGTTCTGGAATGTCATCCTGGTGGACGGTGACCACGTAATTGGCGCCGGCGAAGAGGTCTATCTCATGCTTACTCAGCCGGACCAGGTTATCTTCAATCTGGCTGGAAAGGGCCTGCATCACCAGGAAGAAATAATCGTCGTACTCCTCGATCTTGGGACGCTGGCGGCTGGCCTCGCCGTCGGTGGGCTTGGCGGCGTCCTCCAGGGCGAGGTCGTGGAAATCGAAGGTGGCGCGAAGCATCTCCAGACCGGCTTCCCCCAGGACGCCCTCGAAATCGAGCCACACCAGTGTGTCCTTGTCGGCCAGATGTTTCCTTGCTTCTTCCAGGGACGCCAACGCCATGACGCCGCCGGCAGCGCAAGCTAAAGCACGCATTTGAATCACCGCCTGTATACGCCTTTTGGCCGGATAGAAGAAAGAGCCCGGCGACTGCCGGGCCAGTCAAACATCACTATACCGCAAAACTACTCGTGGATGTGGACCGGCGTGCCCAGCGGCGCCCAGTCATAAACGCGCTTGGCGATGTCGGGAGGCATCCCCACGCAGCCATGGCTGCCCCCTGACCCCCTGACACCAAACGTGGTGTTCCAGTAGTTGCCGTGCAGCGTGTAGTCGCCGTCGAAGACCATCACCCAGGGCACGTGCGGGGCAAAATAGCCGGGGCCTCGCATATCAACGGAGGGCAACTTGGCATAGATGGTGAAGTCACCCAGCGGGGTCGGGGTGTTGTCGGCGCCGCTGGCGCACAAGAATGAGTCAATGGGATTGCCGTTTTCCAGCAGCGTCACTCTCTCAGACGTGACGTTGACGTCGATCGACTTCTCCGGTGCCGTGGTGAAAGTGCTTACCTGGTCTCCTTCCACATAACCGCCGCCAATGCCCCGGAAACCGGAGGGGCCGCCCTTGACCCTGACGGTCACATCAATGAGATGGTCCCACGGCTTCTTGGGAATGAACTTGAGCTGGTTGGGCTGCGTCCACTTGAAACTGCCGTCGACCTTGGGTTCCACGGTGACGATCGAGTTGGCCAGATCCGGGTTGGAGACCGGCTCGCTGAAGTTGACTGTGGGATAGACGTCAGTGCTGGCGCCATTGCTGCCGTCTGCCGGGTCAAAGGAGATGGTCAGCGGCGCGGTGGTGGTGACGGCGGTCACCACCGGCTGCTTCATCACGACGCCGCTGGTGGAAGTGGCGCCGGTTATCTTGAGCGGGTATGACTTGCCCTGCTCGAACTTTGCCAGGGTGATATGGGAGACATTCCCGCCGGCATCGGTGCTGGAGGTGCTGTCGATGCCGTCCAGCTGGTAGGTGAAACTGCTGACGGGCTCGTTCCACTGCAGCGTGACATCGTCGCCGTATTTGACCACCAGGCCGTTGGGAGGTATTACTGGCATCGGTGTGGTGACGGTGGTGAAAGTGTTGGTCTCGGTAACAGCCTCATCGCTGACGCCGGAAAGCCCAATATGTTTGACGGTGCCGGTAACGGTCACTCTGTACTCGGCGTCTGGCACCAGGGGATTGGAGCCGTCCGCGGCCACGAACCTGCCGTTATCCAGGTGGCCGTCCAGCGTCTTGGCGGCGTCCCGGGTGCCGTCGGCTTCGATACGCGATTCTGACACCGTGACTGCGGAGATGCTGGCGCCCCAGCGGCTGGTGCCGATTTCCAGCCACTGATTGGCTGGATTCACGTTCGTGGCGGCATCGCCTGGGCTCGCGGATATCCGCGGCGGGAAGACCACCAGCAGGAGGACGAGGCCAATCACCACCAGACCGATGATGATGCTCAAGGCAATCGTGACGTACTTGAGACCCGGATTCAGGGACCTTGTCTTTGGCAATTCTTTTGCCGCTTCTCTACCCAGCTT
>JAJYIN010000064.1 GCA_021790075.1 Actinomycetes bacterium
GTTGGCCCCATGAAACGCGCCGCCGGTTTGGCCGGGCCCGTCCCGGCCTGGAGGTTATCACCATGAAACGCGCGACCCTGAGCGCCGGCGACCTCGATCCGGACCGCATTCGCGCCAACATGGCCCGCATCGGGGACGAGGTCGCGGCCGCCTGCCGCCGGGCCGGCCGCAGTCCCGGCGCGGTCGAGATCCTGGCCGCCACCAAATATGTGTCCGCCGAGGGAATGGAGATGCTGGCCCGGGCCGGCATCACGCTGGTCGGCGAGAACCGGGCCCAGGATCTGGCCGCCAAGCATGCCACTTATGAAGACCGCTTCACCTGGGACTTCATCGGCCATCTGCAGAGCAACAAGGTCCGGCAGGTGCTGCCTTTGGTGCGCCTGATCCATTCGGTCGGCTCCCTCTCGGTGGTCGCCGAGCTGGAGCGGAGGGCCTGCGAACCAACAGAAGTCCTCCTCGAAGTCAACGTTGGCAACGAGGCCGGCAAGTATGGTATCATTCCATCCGAAGTTGAACGCTTCCTTGAGGAGGCTTCCAAATCCCTAAAGGTGAACTTCACCGGCCTCATGACGATGCCGCCCCTGGTGGCGGATCCCCAGGACGCGCGCCCGGCTTTTGCGGCGCTCAGGCATCTGGCCCGCAAACTCTCCCAAAACTGGCAAGGCAGATACCGCTTTTCGCATCTTTCCATGGGGACCAGCCAGGACTATATAGTAGCGGTGGAAGAGGGGGCCACGATCATCAGGGTGGGCGGCGTCCTTTTCCGGTGAAGGGATAGCCTGATATGAGTAGAACAAGAGAGCAAAAAGACGTTGGAGGACGAGGGACAGCCGCGCAGGCCGGCCGGGCACGGCTGGCGGTGCCATCCCTGAAGTTTCTCCTGACGCTCGAATTTCAAGTCTCGATATCAACTGGAGGTGATTGTTATAGCTAATATGTGGAACAAGGCGCTGGTTTATTTCGGACTGGTCGAAGACCGGTTCGATGACGGTTTCGACGAGGAAGAGGAGCATCTGGCCGCGCACCGGGAGCTGGAGGAGTCCTACCGGGACCGCCCCAACGTCCGCAAGCTGAGCCGCCGGGAGCGCAAGCGCCGGGTCGACTACGACGACATCTACCCGGAAGAGAAGAAGGTGGCGCGGGTGCGGCCGCTCAGGGCCGCGGTTTCGCCGGCCAACGTCCGCGTGCATCTGGTGCTGCCCAAGAGCTTCAATGACGCGCAGCAGGTGGCGGACAAATTCAAGTCCGACGTCCCGGTGATTCTGAATCTGCAAAATGCCGACACCGACCTGGCCAAGCGCCTGATCGACTTTTCCAGCGGGCTGACCTATGCCCTGGAGGGCGGCATGCAGCGGGTCGCCGACAAGGTGTTCCTGCTTACTCCCCAAAACGTCGATGTGTCCGCTGAGGAGCGGGCGCGGCTGATGGAGAAGGGCTTCTTCAACCAGTCATGAACATTTCCCGCATAGGCCTCATAGGCGCGGGCAACATCGGGACCGCCTTTGTCCAGGGCTGGCTGAGGGCGGACTCCGCGATGGCGTCGCGGATCGCCGTCACCGACGCTTTCCCGGAGGCGGCGGAAAAACTCGCGTCCCGGACGGGCGTCCGCAGCGCCGGTTCCAACCAGGACCTGGTCCGGGAATCCGACCTGGTGTTGCTGGCGGTAAAGCCCCAGGACGTCGAGGCGGCCCTGGCCGGCGCCGTTCCCCTGTTCGGGCGCGGCAAGATTCTCGTATCGGTGGCCGCCGGCCGCACCATCACTTTTCTGGAGACCCTTTTCAGCGAGGACGTGCCTGTATTCCGCCTGATGCCCAATGTGGCGGTTGAGGTCGGCGCCGGCACCATCGCCTTTGCCTCCGGCCGCAACGTCGACCCCGAAACCGAGCAAAAGGTCTTCGAGCTGTTCACCTCCCTGGGCCAGGTTGTTCCTCTGCCCGAAAAACTGTTCGGCGCGGCCACCGCCATCGGCGGCAGCGGCCCCGGTTTCATGGCGCTCATCGCCGACGCGTTCATCGACGCCGGCGTGATGGCGGGCCTCCCGACCGGCACGGCGCGCGAGCTGACGCTTTCGATGATGCGAGGCACCGCCGAGATGCTGATCGAGGGCGGACTGGCCCCCATCGAGCTGAGGCGCAAGGTGACTTCTCCGGCTGGCACCACAGCGGCGGGTCTGGCCCAGATGGAGCGCGACGGGGCCCGCTCGGCCATCATCGATGCGGTTCAGGCGGCGCTTGAACGCGCCCACGAACTCAGTTGACAATGAGTTTCAGCCTGGTATCATTCATCAACGCCCTTTTTTATGTCTATTACATCCTGATAATCGTCAGGGTCATCTTCAGCTGGATCGGCATCCCCTCGGGCGGTTTTCTGGTGATCTACCGCTTCGTGTACGATGTCACCGAGCCGTATCTGGGGCTGTTCCGCAGGTTCATCCCCACGGCTGGGGCTATTGACTTCAGCCCCTTTATCGCTCTGATAGCATTGGGCATCATCCAAAGCATCATCGTAAGTGCTCTGAGATAAAACTAGACAGGGAGGAAGGGAATGAAGCTGACACCGCTTGACATCAGGCACAAGGAGTTTGCCCGCTCCATGCGCGGGTACAAGGACATCGAGGTCGATGAGTTCCTCGATGACATCGCGGATGAGTTCGAGCGGGTGTTCAATGAGAACATCGATTACCAGGAACGGCTGGAGCACCTGGAAGAGAAGAACGAGCAGTACAAGAACATCGAGGAGACGCTGAAGAAGACTCTGGTCTCGGCGCAGCAGCAGGCGGAAGAGATGAAGCAGAACGCCCAGAAGGAATCGGACCTGATTCTGCGAGACGCCGAGCTGAAGTCGCGCAGCATCCTCAACGACTCCTACGCCGAGCGGCAGAAGATCCAGCGGTCCGTGCAGGCGCTCAAGCAGAAGCAAGAAGACCTTAAATATCAGATGAAGTCAATTTTGGAAACGTACATGAACATCCTCGAGAACGAGGGCGAGCTGGAACTGGAAGAGGCCGGTGAGATCGCCGCCGCTGACGGCCCGGCGCCGCTGCCGGAAGCCGGCAGCGATTCACTTTCACCGGCCGCGCCGGGACTCGACCTGGCCGTATCGAAGAAAATCCTGAGACAGGAGAAGGAGAAGCTCGCCGCCGCCATCCCGGAAGCATCCGTCCCCGAAGCTTCCAGCCTGGACGCCGCCGAATCCGAGCCTGCCGGTCCGGCCCCCGCAGGAGAAGCAGCCGCCGGTGGAGACATCAAGCCTTCGCGGGTGCGCCGGCCGCTGGATTCCCGGCCCGGCAATCACAGCGACGACGAAGACCCCTTTGCCGACGTCGAGATCAACTCGGACGACAGCGAATTCAAGTGGTAGCAGTGCCCGTCCGGCGGCGCCGGGCCGGCCGCTAAGGTGCTTACCTACGGCGCGCAGGGGACCCTCCTGGCTGTGCGGGTCATCCCTGGAGCAAAAAAAACGCAGATAGAAGGTGAATCCGCCGGACGGCTGAAAGTCCGGCTGCAGGCTCCCCCCGTCGAGGGCAAGGCCAACAAGGAGCTGCTCAAGCTGCTTGCCCGTGAGCTGGGCCTGAAAAAGAGCCAGCTTTCTCTTGCCCGCGGCGAACGTTCCCGTGATAAAGTAATACTGTTGGCTGGCATTTCGCCGGCCGAGGCCGCGGTCAAGTTAAAAATCACCAGTGGTGAGGAATAATATCAAACAGGATTGAAGTGCAAAATCTGATGTCGCCAAAAGTATCGAAAAAGCGTATAGAGACTCTGGAAAAACTCCGTGCCCGCATCGAGCGCGACCTCGAGCGCCTGGAAGAGGGAGCGGATCTGGTGCAGCAGGAGCTGGCCGGAGAGGCCAACCGCGATGACCGGATCGCCGAGGTCGCCGCGCTGGCCCAGGACCAGGAACTCGGCATGACCCTCGAGGAGCACCTCACCCTGCTGCTCAAGCGGGTGGACGCCGCCATCCGGGCGATCGAGGAAGGGACTTACGGAACCTGCGTGTCCTGTGGCAAAGCCATTCCCAGGGAGAGGCTGGAAGTAGTGCCATACGCCGACAAATGTGTTGAGTGCCAGCGCCGGGAGGAGAAGCGATAGCCGGAGTGCGGCGGACAGCAATAAAGCTGATCGTCTGGGTGGCGATCCTGCTGGGCGCCGACCAGTTGACTAAATATCTCGTCCGTGGCAATATGGAGCCGTTCGGCTCCATTGATATTCTGCCCTTTTTCCAGTTGGAATACGTCCGCAACCGGGGCATTGCCTTTGGTTTGCTGGAAGGTCATGTCGCCGCCATCATCTTCACCAGCTCCCTGGTGGTGCTGCTCCTGGTCGGCGCCGCGCTGGCGGTGCGTCATGACGGCCGCTGGTTCTGGCCCTTCGCCCTGCTGGTGTCGGGCAGCATCGGCAACCTCCTGGACCGGGTGCTGCTGGGCAGCGTCACCGACTTTCTCCGGGTGCCCCACTGGCCGGCTTTCAATCTGGCCGACATCTTTATCGTCACCGGCGTCCTGCTGCTGGTCAAATCACTGATACTGCAGGTTGACAAGATGGACGGTGATGAGGAAGCCTGGGAAGAGAAGGAAAAACTGGTCCGGCGGGACACGCGGCCCCGGCGTGATGCTGAAGGCAGAGCCGTGCCTCAGGGACAGCCGGGTCAGGGCGCCCGGCGCCCGGATGAAAGAAACGCCAAAGTCGCCGCCCTGCGCCAGTCCTGGCGTTAGCCGCCGGCCCCGTTTGCTCCGGCAGGGATTGTTCTGGAAGGAGGCCAACGTGCGGGCAACTCTGGCAGTGTCAGCTGCGCGCAGGCGGCATAGGCCTGGAAGCGGCGTGGTGCTGATTGATGAGCTCCTCCGCCTCCTCTCTGGAGTAGTAGCCGGCCGGAAAGAAGACGCAGTCCTTGTTCGCAGCCGGCTCGTCAGTCCAGGAAGCCACGAACTCTTCCCAGATATCGAGGAGGCACGGGTCATACCACCCATGCAGCCAGATCCTCGCGGTTGTCATCGTTGCCTCCAGAGGGGAAAAAAGACGTCTAACATAGGAATTCCCGGAAAGCCGCTAATGTAACTCTGTTGGGTGGCTTTTCGGAGAGCCTGGCGAGCGGCCAGTAAAGGAAGCAGCCCATGGAGAACCGGCGGGAAAAAACCATCGCCATCAGCGTCGGACCCGCACAGGAAGGACAGCGGCTCGACCGGCTGCTGGCCGGAGATCCCGCGGTCGGCTCACGCGCCGCCGCCCAAAAGCTGATCAGCTCGGGGCTGGTTACGGCAGGAGGGCGGACGCGCAGCAAGAACTATCGCGTTCATGCCGGCGAGGATATCGAGGTGCGGGTTCCGCCCCCGGAGGCTCAGGAGCTGGAGCCGGAGGCGATGGAGCTTGTGATTCCGTATGAAGACGCGCACCTGCTGGTCGTGGACAAGCCTGCCGGCCTCGTCACCCATCCGGCCCGGGGACACTACCGGGGAACCCTGGTGCACGGCCTTCTGGGCCATCAGATAGCAGGGGGAGAGCATCCGCACCGGCCCGGCATCGTCCACCGGCTGGACAAGGATACCTCCGGCCTCCTCATCGTCGCCAAGGACGAGGAAACGCACCGGCGGCTGGTGCGGGCGATGGCCGCCCGTGAGATCCGCCGGACCTACCTGGCTCTGGTGCACGGCCTCTTCGCGACCAGGGAAGGGACGATCGAGGCCCCCCTGGGCCGCGACGCCCGCGAGCGCCAGCGCATGGCTGTCGCCGGCAGGCGCGGCCGCGAGGCAGTCACCCATTTTCGGGTGATCGAGAGCTGGGCGGATGGTGCCGGCGCTGCCGGAAGAAAGCGGACCAGGGCGGAGGCGGAAGGTTTCTCCCTGCTGGAGGTCAGGCTCGAGACGGGCCGCACCCACCAGATCCGGGTGCATCTGGCCGCTATCGGACATCCGGTGGCCGGCGACTCCGTCTACGGCCGCCGGCGCGACGTGCTCGGCGTGGGCCGGCAGTTCCTGCATTCGGCCAGGCTGGAATTCGACCACCCGGTCACGGGAGAGCATATCGGGCTGGAGTCCCCCCCGCCCGTGGACCTCGATCGGGTGCTTGCCGGATTGAGGGAGCGCCGCTGAAGAGCCTGGTTTCCCGGAGCCGCGGCAACGCTCGTTCAGGCTGCCTTTCAGGCGTCTGATGACCCCAGCCGCGCCCTGAGCAGCTTGGTTTAAGGCCTCACCCGTGCAAGAATGTGATAGAAACGCACTTTTTTGGGAGCGTTCACGGGAGGATTCCTTGCAGCTTCCCCGCATGATCATATCGGCGCCGCACCGCAGCTCCGGAAAGACCACCCTGAGCATCGGCCTCTCGGCGGCCCTGGCGCGCTCGGGCCTGACGGTGCAGACGTTCAAAAAGGGCCCGGACTTCATCGACCCCATGTGGCTTTCAGCGGCCTCCGGACGCGACTGCCGCAACCTGGACCAGTTCATGATGGGGGAGCAGAAGATCAGGGAGTCGTTCCAGCGGGGCGCCGCCGGGGCTGACCTCAGCCTTATCGAAGGCAACATGGGCCTTTACGACAGCATCGATGTGGAAGGGAAGGGCAGCACCTCCGACCTGGCCCGGCTGCTGTCGGCGCCGGTCATCCTCATCATCAACACGCGCAACATGACCCGCTCGGTGGCGCCGCTGATCCAGGGATTCACCACATTTGAGCCTGACATCAACATCGCCGGCGTCATCCTCAACAAGGTCTCGGGCCCCCGCCATGAGTCCAAGCTGAGAGCCGTGATCGAACGTTACTGTGATGTCGAGGTGCTGGGCGCCATCCGCCGCCGTCCGGAGATAGGCATCATCATGAGGCATCTGGGACTGCAGCCGGCCAAGGAAGATATGGAGGCGGACGACGTCATCCAGGCGGCCGCCGGCATCATCGCCGGCGCCGTCGACCTGGGGCGGATAAAGGAGATCGCCGCCGCCGCCCCGGAGCTGCCGGAGCTCGATGCGCGGCCGCCGGGCATCCCGGCGCCTTCCGTGCGCCTGGGAGTGGCCCAGGACCGGTCCTTCACCTTTTACTATCCGGAGAACCTGGAAGCCCTGCGCGCCGCCGGCGCCGAACTGGTGCCCTTCAGCCCCTTGAGCGACGCCGGCCTGCCCGATGTCAGCGGCCTGTACATTGGGGGAGGCTTCCCGGAGATATTCATGAAAGAGCTGGAAGCCAACCGCCCGCTGCGCGCAGAGATTCGCGCGGCCGTCGAGGCGGGCATGCCGGTATATGCGGAGTGCGGCGGCCTCATGTACCTCTCGCGGCGGATGACATGGAAGGGCGAGACGCGCGAGATGGCCGGGGCTCTTCCGGGGGACGTACTCATGCACGAGAAACCCCGCGGCCACGGTTATATCGAGCTCAGGGCCAGCGGCGCCGGCGGCTGGTTCAAACCGGGCCTCGTCCTCCGCGGCCATGAGTTCCATTACTCGGAGGTCGTCAACCTGGGGCCGGTGGAGTACGCCTACGACATGCTGCGCGGGACCGGGCTGGACAAGGAGCACGACGGCATCGTCTACCGCAACGTGCTGGCTTCCTACGCGCACCTGCACGCCTTGGGCTCCAGCGGCTGGGCCGAGGGTTTCGTCGAATTCGTCCGGAAAGCGGCTCCCCCTGCGTTTATCGCGAACAAACAGGGGCAATAATTAATCAACCCTGCAACCACTGTGGACGCTTCGTCCGCTGAATCAACACCGGAGACCCGACTTGGCGTCCCTCAAGAGGCCCCTCAAGAAAGAAGTAAGAGAAGCGCTGCTGGAAGGCGATTTCGACCACATCCTTGATCTGGCCGGCCGCAACAAGCGCGTCTTCAGCATTCTCATATCGATGGCGTACGACAAGGAAAGCCTGGCTGCCTGGCGGGCGATCAAGGTGATGGGGCTGGCCGTGGGCGCGCTCGCCGAGCGGGACCCCGGCATGGCCCGTGACATCATTCACCGCCTGCTCTGGTCAGTCACGGAGGAATCCGGCGCCATCGGCTGGAGCACTCCCGAGATGCTGGCGGAGATAGTGATCCACGGCCATGGGCGTTTCGATGACCTGCCGCCGATCATCCTGTCCCTGCAGGAAGAGCCGCCGTTCGTCAGGGGAGTCGTCTGGGCCGCCGGGCGGCTCGCCGAAGCCGGCCTTTCCCCTGCCCCGGGCGCCGCCGGGTTGGTAACCGCCTGTCTCGGGCATGAAGATCCGCAGGTCAGGGGCCTGGCGGTATGGGCAGCGGGCGGGCTGGGGCTTACCGCCGCCCTGCCACAGATCCAGGGCCTCACGGGTGACGACTATCGCTTCAGCCTGTATGACGGGCACGAGCTGAGCAGCATCAGAATCGGGACCATGGCGTCCAAGGTTATCGAAGATTTGCAGGTAAATTACCAATTCTTATAGCGGCCATAGTTTTTTCCGCTAACCTATTGACAACCAGCCCCCGCGGGTGTAAATTTCTCTTACTCCGCATACCCTCTAAGGTATTGTTCCTACAAGGCACAAAGTTGGGGCGCTTTTAGGGTGGCACCGCAGGTTGCGTTAGAGTTTGACACCTTGAAAACCCCGTGTTATGTTTCCTGATACTCAAGGGGTATTTTCCAGGGAGCCAAAGCAAGGGTGGGCAGGGCGGTGAGCGGGTCAGTCCTTTCTGAGAGTATGAATGTCCGTACAGTGGAACCCTCCAGCGCAAAGGAATGGTTATGAACGGTCTATCTGTATTCTTTGTCATCTTTGCATACGCGGCAATTCTGATCTTCATCGTTGGGATTCTCGGTAACGTCTGGAAATACGCCACTACCCCGGCTCCACTCAAGATCCCGCTAAACCCCAGCCCGGTAACGGATGCCGGCGTGGTACGGAGGATGAGCGCGGATGTGCTCCTGTTCAAGAGCCTCTTCAGGAGCAACAAACTGATCTGGCTCGGCGGGTACGTCTTCCACATCGGCCTGCTGCTGGTCCTCATCAAGCACTACCGTTTCCTCTTCTCCCTTCAGCCCCACATCATCACTTATCTGGATACCTATGAGATGTACGCCGGCTTCATCATGCTGGGCGGCCTCGCCTACCTGTTCATGATGCGGCTGGTGGTGGACCGGACCCGGTACATCACGGTGATGTCGGACTACGGGATTCTGCTGCTGCTGATGGCCATCGGCGCCACCGGCGTATATCAAAGGTACGTTACCCATATAGATATCCCCGGTATCAAGCAGTTTTTCTCGGGTCTCGTATCTTTCAACCCGCAACCATTGCCAGTCGGCAAGACGATTCTCGTCCACCTGTCGCTGGTGTTCCTTTTGCTGATCTATTTCCCCTTCAGCAAACTGATGCACTCGATCGGCGTCTTCTTCAGCCCGACGCGCAACCAGGTTGACAACCCCAGGGATTTGAAAGAGCCGTGGCGGGCTCCCTGGGCCGAGGGGGTTACAGTGACTCCGGAGGTTTTCTCTGCCGACGAGGGAGAGACCGCACAAGCTCAGGCAAACTAACAATGAATGAGGAGGACAAAAGATGAGCTTTGATTTCGAGGGAAAGACGTATGAAACAGATGATGACGGGTATCTCGTCAATCTGGATGACTGGAATGAGGGGGTAGCCGGTTATATTGCCGAGCAGGAAGGCGTTGAAATGACCGAGGCCCACTGGGAGGTTGTCAACTTCCTGCGCAACTATTACGCGGAATACAACATCGCCCCGGCGATCAAGATCCTCATCAAGGAAATGAAGAAGATGTTCGGCCCGGAGAAGGGCAACAGCGCCTACCTCTACAACCTGTACCCGGCCGGCCCGGCCCTGCAGGCCTGCAAGATCGCCGGCCTGCCGAAGCCGACCGGCTGCGTCTAGACGTATAGTCAGGGTGGAGCAGTTGCTCCATCGAACAGCGAGACACGGAGGCTGACCGGTTGGGTAACCCCGGCGGCCGGCCTCCGAAAGTTTTAGCAGTACTTTCCGGGCGAGATTTTTCGGCCGGGAGAAAAGGCACAATTATTTTTGGATTGAACCGCCAGTTTCTGTAACCCTTACTGCGTTCGGCCACATCGTGCGTGTCAGGCGGGACATTTCTCTAACGGACGCGGCTGCTGGACGGAGCCGGCACGGGCCCCAGGCAGGCGGCTCCAGGGAGGCAAGACACAGTTTCCCTGAATCGAAAGGACAGTTTGATGGCAACTGAAGCAACTGAAACCCAGGAAGAAGTATTAACCGACCAGGAGATTGTCACCGGAGCCAAGG
>JAJYIN010000065.1 GCA_021790075.1 Actinomycetes bacterium
TCAAGCCCCCGGTTGGCAAGATTGGTGCCGACCGACTGCAGCTGGGAAGCGACATCCTGGGCGGTGATATCAGGCTTGAAGGGGAAGTTGAGATCCCGGAACCATTCCTGGATGCGTTCCACGATCGACTCCACTTTGCTGGCATAGTCGGGAAGCTGGTTGATCAGGTTGTTGAGCTCGTTTATGACATTTGGGATGATGAACAGGACCAGCACTCCGCCGAAGACCCCCAGAATGACCAGCCACACCAACACCACAGCGATAAACCTGGGGATATGCAGCCTGTCCTGGAGGAAGCTCACCGGCAGATCCAGCACGAAGGCGATGACCGCCGCCAGCAGGAAAAGAATGATGATGGACTTTACCGCGCTGATGAACCAGATCAGCAGAATCACGAGCAGGGGAAGCACTACGTACTGGACGTACCTGGGGACCAGGATCTTTTCTCTTACGCTTGGGCCCGGCATTTAATCCGTTTTCCCTGTTGCCTCGTCGACCGCCGGCGGTGTTGCTGCCGGCTTCCACTTTTCCAGTGAGATCCGCGGGCGGAAGAACAGCACCACCTCGCGGCCCAGCGCCACTATCGGCACAGCCAGGAGGATGCCAAAGAGGCCTGCGATCTCGGCGCCGGCCAGCATGGCGAAGATCACGACCAGTGGATGCACGCCGATGACCTGCCCCATGATGTTGGGCACCAGGATATGGGCTTCGACCTCCTGGATGAAAATGAAGACCGCGACCACCGCCAGCGCCGCCCAGGGCGAGCTGAACAGGGCGACCACCACGGGCGGCACGGCTCCCAGGATCGGCCCCAGGTAGGGAATGAATTCGGTCACGCCAGCCCAGGCGCCAAAGAAAACGGCGTACTGGGTGCCCTCCGGCCAGATGCCGATCAGCCCCAGGAACCAGATGCCGATGCCGACGCTGAGGCCGATGAGGAAACTCAGCAGGATCTGCGCCTGGACCCAGTGGGTGACCGCCTGCTGCGTCCGGCGGACGAACTCTTCAGCGTCCGCCTGACCATCGGCGGGAAACAGCGACCGGATGAAACGGCCGATGCGTTTGGCGTCCAGAAGCATGTAAATGGAAATCACCAGGATGATCAGGAAACGGGTGAGGCCGCCCACGAAGTCGATGGAATAGGCAAGGATGACCGGGCCCAGGTTCACCAGGGCGCTCTGGATGCTGTCCGCCAGCTTGCTGGCCTGCACGCCCACGTCAAAGGGCAGTTTGAGCCTGTCCAGCGCCGATTTCCAGCTGTCGATCTGCTCGCGAATGGAGTTCGCATACTGGGGGAAGTGGTCGACCAGCCTGGTCAGCTGTTCGATTGCGGGCGGAATGATGACGACAAAGAAAACCACGATGACCGCCAGCAGCGCCAGATAGACAATGAATACGCCCAGATAACGGGGAATCTTCATCCATTCCAGGCGCCGGACCAGCGGGTTCAGCATCAGGGAGATGATGGAAGCGGTCACAAATATAAACAGCACCGTGGTGATCAGGGAGGCGGCTAACCAGAGGAGGATGATAATGACCGGCAGGCCAACCATCTGAACCCACTTGGGAATTTGTATGTTCACTTTCCGCTGCCTCCGAAAGGGGCTCAGGTTTCCAGTTCTCCAGTTGCCGCCTGGCGGCTCCATTATATATCAGTCCCGGGACGGTGCGCCTGGAGGCCGCTTAACCCGGTGTGTCAGTCCGGTCATCACCTTCCTTCCTTGTGTCAAAAGCACACAAGGGGGTTGAAAAAAAATAATCAGATGGTATGGTTACCTCCGATGGCTTACGAGCCCCAAACTCTAAGGCCGCGGGTTAGTGGGAGGTACAGGTACAAATGGCACTCCGCGGCTTTTCTTGCGACCGTCTTCACCATTGCGACGGTGGCTCTTGCCACCACTATCGTATCTTCGCGGGCGTCGTCGACTCCCCTTCTGGACAATCACACGATGTCGGCCGCAAGAGAGCAGGCAACCAACAAGTTGCCCAAGCAGATTCCGCTGGCCACCGCCGGGGATCTGCAATTGATGCTACCCATTTTCGAGCAGCAGGTGACCGCGGTCGGTTTCCATCCTATTGACGATAGCGACGCTTTGACCATGTCCCCCATCGGCCGTCAGGGCAACGGCTCCTTCATCAGCAGCCTGGGTGACATGTTCTCCCAGAGCGGCCCCGAATATTACGTCCTGGGCGACGGCGGCAAGCTGGGCTCGGCCCTGCGCGCCATGGTTGTTGGCGCTCCTGCCGGCACCGTGGTCTACTCCCCGGTTGACGGCACGATTGCCGGCATCAAGTCATATCAGATCAGGGGCCAGTGCCCGGATGTGGAGATAGAGATCAAGCCGCAGGCTTCAGCCCGGCTGCTGGTGGTTCTGACCCACATCGACCAGCCGGTTGCCTCCCTGGGCCAGCCGGTGCGCGCCGGGGTTACCAAGCTGGGCGCGGTGCGGCAGCTGGACGGCTGCATCCAGCAGCCCCTGGGCGATTACACATATGACAATGGCAACAACCTGCGCGTGCAGGTAGAAACCACACACTGACCGCGCCGATGAGGGCTGATCCCCCGCGCACCGACTGGGCGGTCATCGGAGGTTCCGGCACCCAGGGCTGTTCGTTTCCGGAAGATGCCGGCGCCGGGGCCAGAATCATCGAGAGTGGACTTACTTACGAAACCCCTTTGGGAACCTCTCCCCCGTTCCTTCTATTCGAGACCGCCGGCGGCCGCAGGGCCTTGACGGTAAGGCTTCACGGCTGGCGCGAAGGCGTGAGCCGGGGCCAGGCCTCACGGCAGGTTTTTTGGGTCCTGGCCCAGGCCGGGGTCAAACATATTTTTTCCGAGGCGGGCGTGGGGAGCCTCAATCCCCTGCTGGATCCCCGCGACATAGTGGTTCCGGATGATTTCGTCGACCTGACCACGCATCGCGCTCCCGAGCCGGTTGTCGGCGGGAGTCTTCTCATGATGCGCGATCCGGTTTGCCGGTCACTGAGCGCGGCGCTGGTAGCGGCAGCGGGTGTGCACGCCCGCGGTCGGGTCTTTAACCGCGGCACCTGCGTCGTCACCGAGGGGCCGCGTTTTGAAAGCCGGGCCGAGATCAGGATGATGCAGCCGCACGGCGACATCATCGGCCAGAGCATGTGCCCTGAAGTGTGGCTGGCGCGCGACATCGGCGCCTGCTACGCGGCGCTGTACCTCGTGGTGAACTACGCGGAGGGGGTAGTGCGTGACTGGGAGCATGAAGTCCTGAAAGAGATTTTCCAGGAAGACGCCGTCATCCAGTCCCGCATCATACTCGAAGCCCTGGACCTGGCCGACGAACAGGCCCCCTGTCCGTGCGGTGAACTGCGCCCGCCGAGCCTGCTCTAGAAGCACCGGTCGCTGCCCTTCCTCCTTTTCTGCGGCAGCCTTTACCCGGCAGGGATCGAGTTTGTCCGCCAGTCCTTGACCGCCCAGGAGAACCGCGACAGCATCTGCTCGCCGATGCCTGACGGCGCCGCCAGTGTCGAGCCGGCGCTGGCCAGGATGTCAGGGCCACTCTTGGACAGTTGCACTTCCGGGATATACTCACCCTTGGGGATCATGTTGATAAGCACCTGGGGAAGGATGATGACGTTTGCCCAGCTGTAGCCGCTGCGGCTAAAAGTCTCAGGGTCGGGAATGCGGCGTTTCTTGCCGTCCTCGATGACGTAAACCGGACCTGGTGGCGGTCCGGCCAGCAGCTGGCCCTCTTCGTACGTGGGCGCATCCAGCGGCAGCGAGATGACCTCCGGATCGGGCAGGACGCGGATATCCGACGGATAGTAGAAGTCGCCGTCATCGGGATCGGTCTGGTCCAGGTTGAAAAGCAGGCGCCTGCGGCCATGTTTCATAACGTATACGGTGCCGTTGCTGGCGCCCCGCAGCAGGATGCCGTCATGATTGTCTGGCCAGGTGACTGAGGGTACGGCGCGGCCGTCGGCATAATCGTCCAGGGTGGAAGCCGGCACCCAGGTCACGTCTCCTCCGTAGAGCTGGTTCAGACCCTTGAGAGTGGCCAGGTCGGGGATGAGCCGTTTCTTGCCGCGCTCGATGAAATAATCCTGCTGGCCGTTGGCCGTGATGCGCGCCTGGTCGGCCGGATGTGGCGGGGCCGGAGGCGGAGCGGCCTGCTGTCCCGGTATCGCCGCCGGCGCAGAGGGAGCCGGCGGATTCCAGTAATGGGCCGGCTGCGGCGTCGGGATGGTCTGCCCCAGTCTGTCATCCAGCCAGTCTCCCTGCACGGAGTTAACCGGCACGCCTGGCCACAAGCCCTGGGGGCCGGTGACCACCCAGTTAAAAACCTTGTATGGATAGTCGTTGCCGGGGACCCAGCCGTTGTAGGCCCACACGGCGAAGAACCAGTTCTCGTAGGTGTTTTTGCTATCATCACCGATATGTGGTGTCTGGGCGAACTTGTTGAGGAGGATCTCCGCCCCTGCATTGATGTTGTAGTCGATGTCATACGCCAGGCGGGAGGTATCATAACCGCCGTAATCGGTGATTTGCATGATGCCGATGCCGCCGTCATCAGAGATCAGCGGGCCGCCATCGCTGTCGAACTGCCGCCACGTGCTCTCCTGATAAGCGATGCCGTAAAGGATCTCCGGGGGAATGCCATGCGAGACGGCGGCGTTATAAAGCTTGGCCTTGATCTCGGCAGGGGGTGGATTTACATCAAAAACCGGATTTGCCGGGTCGCGGTAGGCCCAGGCGGAGCCGGTGCTCAAGAGAACGGTCAGGACAGTGAGAAGTACCGTGGCTATGATGATAAGGGGTTTCTTGAACCGGCAGCTCGGCATCAAAAAAAGGTTTGTTTAAATGACGGCATGGGGCAGCACAGACAATCTATGGAATTGATGACGGAGTTATTTCGCGGATGCCTGAGGCCTTGGACGGCGGCCCTCAGGATTTTTTTACCGGCTCCTTCGGGAAAACCAGCCCAACGAGTCTACCAATTACGGCCGGGGATTAACAGCCGGAAATTGTAAAATTCTGTAAGCGGAGTATTTTACTAGCCTTTCACCACGCCAAGGGGGCGCAGGCGCGCCACCTTGGATGAAAGGCCGGCGCGATGGCAGACACTTACGACCTGGTCGATATCCTTGTAGGCTTCCGGCGCCTCTTCGGCCAGCTCGCGGTTGCTGCCGGCCCGTACTGTGATTCCCTGAGCTTCCAGCCTTTTCTTCAGCTCGTGTCCCTGGATCGCCCGGCGCGCCGCCCTCCGACCCATCACCCGGCCAGCGCCGTGGCAGGTTGATCCGAAACTCTCGCGCATTGCTCCCTCGGCCCCCTTCAGCAGGTATGAGGCCGTCCCCATGTCGCCCGGAATGATTACCGGCTGCCCCACATCACGGTAATGCGCGGGCACATCCTCGTGGCCCGCCGGGAACGACCGGGTTGCTCCCTTGCGGTGGACGCATACCCTGATCGTCTCCCCCCCCACTTCGTGCTCCTCGAATTTGGCGACATTATGGGAAACGTCGTAAACCGTAGCCAGCCCCAGCCGTTCAGCCGGCAGCTTGAAGATGTACTCGAAGGATTGTCTGATCAGGTGCGTCATGACCTGGCGGTTCATGCGCGCAAAGTTGACGGCGCACGCCATGGCGGCATAGTATTCCCGCCCCTCAGGGCTGTCGATTGGCGCGCAGGCAAGCTGCCGGTCGGGGAGGCTGATGCCGGCGCGGACGGCGGCGGCGCCCATCAGCTTTACGTATTCAGTACAGACCTGATGGCCCAGGCCGCGTGACCCGGAGTGCAGCATCACGCACAACTGCCCCTTGAAGACGCCGTATGCCGCCGCCACCTGCGGGTCGAAGACTTCCTCCACCAGTTGGACTTCCGCGAAATGGTTGCCGGCCCCCAGTGTCCCCGGCTGCGCGAACCCCCTTTCCCGGGCCCGATGGCTGACCAGGGAGGGATCACCGCCCGGCAGGAAGCCGCCGTCCTCGATGACGTCCACATCCTCCGGCCAGCCGTACCCCTGCTCGATCACCCAGGGAGCTCCCCGGGTAAAGACGGCATCCATCTCCTTCTGTCCAAACCTGATCTGGCCGCGCCGCCCCACCCCTGCCGGAATCATGCGGGAAAGCTCATGGACCAGCCCTGGAACACTTTCCTTGACCTCTTCGAATATAAGGTTGCTTCTTAACAGCCGGACGCCGCAGGCGATGTCATAGCCCACGCCTCCTGGTGAGATGACGCCGTCCTCGAGCCGAAAGGCCGCGACGCCGCCAATGGCGAAACCGTAGCCCCAGTGGATGTCCGGCATGGCCAGGGAGGCCATGACTATTCCCGGGAGGCAGGCGACATTCGCCACCTGCTGGAGGGCATGTTCTTCGGAGGCCTGCCCGATGAGGGCGCGGTCGGCAAAGATCCGCCCGGGAACCCGCATGTCGCCGGTGCGGGGAATCTCCCACAGCAAGGGGTTGATCTGAACCAGCTCCAGGTCAGACATCGAATATCACCTCAGCGACCCATCCTTCCGGCCGGCGTTCGACCTTGAGCATGTGGTAAGTGACCGCTTTGATATCCGTCCTGAGGTCATGGCGCGCGGGGTCGATCGGTTCTCCCCACGCGGCTCCACGCAGGCTGGTTTCGCTCATGTAGTCTATCTCGAAACGGCTCATGAGCATCCCCCGGCTGTCATAAAGATAGAGCAGCTCATTCAGCCATTCCACCAGCAGGGTTTCCCGGTCTTCAGCTTCTACCGAGATTTCGAACCGTTCCTTGCCCTGAACCTTGGCGGGATCGGAGATGATCGAGAACATGCCGGCGGCGGCGTTGCAAAATGCCTCTTCGACAGTGCCGCCAAATGCCCTGACACCGGTGTCGGCGGTGTGCTCGATGGTTTCATATTTGCTCATCAGCAGCGGATACTTGACATTTTCGATCCCCTGGCATATAATTCAGCAATAATAAAAGCTGATAATACTTATCAAATTAATGGAGTTAATATGAACATCTCGGCAAAAAGCAAGTATGCGGTGAGGGCGCTGGTCGAGTTGGCACAGAACAACGACGGGCAGCCAATACCCATCGGTGACATCGCGAACAAACGTGACATCCCCCTCCAGTTCCTGGAACAGCTTTTTTCTAGTCTCCGCAAAGCCGGTATTCTAAACAGCCATCGCGGCGTGCGCGGTGGCTTCAGCTTCAAGAGGCTGCCGGAGGACGTCACCGTGCTCGACGTGGTGGAAGTGCTGGACGGCAATGTCGCTCCCGCTACCTGCACCATCGGCGCCGAATGCAACAAATCCAGCCGTTGCGCGGTCAAGGATGTATGGGCGGAGGCGAAAAGCAGCCTCGAGGGGGTCCTCGCTGCGGCCACGATTGCCGACCTGGCCGATAAAGAAACACTTTTGCAGGAAGATGTCAAAGAGATGTACTACATTTAGCCTGAAGCACAATTTTTGGAAGGAACGACAATGCCTGAACTGACAAAAAGCCAAGCCCGGATCGCCGCCGATCTGCTGCAGCTGATCGGCAATACGCCCATGGTCAGGCTCAAGAAAGCGTCTGCAGAGACGGGAGCCGAGGTCGTGGCGAAACTGGAAAGTTTTAACCCGGGGGGCAGTGTCAAGGACCGCATCGGCGCCGCCATGATCGAGGCGGCGGAAAACGAGGGGCATATCATTCCCGGCAAGACCGTCATCATCGAACCGACCAGCGGCAATACCGGCATCGCCCTGGCGTTCGTCTGCGCCGCCAAGGGCTATAAGCTGATACTGACGATGCCGGACACCATGAGTGTGGAGCGGCGGTCGCTCCTGAAAGCTTTTGGCGCCGAGCTGGTTTTGACCCCGGGTCCGGACGGCATGCGGGGCGCCGTCGAGAAGGCGGAAGCGCTGGCCGAGGAGATCGGCAGCGCCTATGTGCCGCAGCAGTTCAAAAACCCGGCAAATCCGGAAGTGCATCGCCGGACCACCGCCGAGGAGATCTGGCGCGACACCGAGGGAGCCGTCGACGTTTTTATCTCCGGCGTCGGTACCGGCGGGACGATCTCCGGTGTGGGAGAAGTCCTCAAGGAACGCAAACCTTCAGCACAGGTTGTGGCAGTCGAGCCCAAGGCGTCGCCGGTGCTTTCCGGCGGCGACCCTGGGCCGCACCGCATCCAGGGAATCGGAGCGGGTTTTGTTCCCGACGTATTAAATATTAATATTTACGATGAGATCATCCAGGTATCCAATGAGGATGCCGAGCAGACTACCAGACGGCTGGCGACCGAGGAGGGCATCCTCTGCGGCATCTCTTCGGGAGCGGCGGCCTGGGCCGCCGTTGCGGTGGCCCGCCGGGCTGAGAACAAAGGCAGGATGGTCGTGGTGCTGCTGCCGGACACGGGCGAGCGCTACCTGACCACACAATTGTTTACAGACCCGCGCCCGGGGGCAAGGTAGTTCGGCATCTCCCGCGCAAGGAGGAGAGATGGACGTTAAGGAAGACTACCTGCTGGATGCCCGCGGCCTCAAGTGCCCCATGCCTTCCGTGAAAACCGCCCTGGCTTTGGAGCAACTGGGCGGCGGCGGCATCGTCAAGGTGATGGTGGATGACCCCATCAGCAAGAACGACCTTCCCCAGTGGGTGCGCGGCAACGGCCATCAGGTGCTCGGCATCGAGGACGCTGAAGGTTATACGGAGATTTACGTCAAGAAAGCCGGCGGCTAGCGCCGCGGCGGCCCGCGGGCAAGTTCAGAAACCGGCGTCTAGATGCTATCATCGGATCATGACCCTCCCTATTTGTTTGGAGCAGGAACTTGTTCAATCTGAGTGAAGAAGAAATAGAAAGATATTCCCGCCACATCATTCTGCCCGAGCTGGGCGGGACGGGACAGCAGAAACTCAAGGACTCCAGCGTCCTGGTGGTCGGAGCCGGCGGCCTCGGTTCGCCGGTGCTGCTCTACCTGGCCGCGGCCGGGGTTGGCCGGATCGGCGTCATCGAGGACGATGTCGTCGACGTCACCAACCTGCAGCGCCAGGTGCTGCACTCCACCCCCGACATCGGCAAGCCCAAGGTGGAAAGCGCGGGCGAGAGCATGAAGCAGATCAACCCGCACGTGGAGGTTGATGTTTACCATCAGCGGCTCACCAAGGACAACATCTTTCCACTGATAGACAAGTACGATGTCATCGTCGACGGTGTTGACAACTTCCCCACCCGTTACCTGATCAATGACGCCTGCGTGATGAAGGAAAAGACGCTTGTCGAAGGGGGAATCCTCAGGTTCATGGGCTTGATCATGAGCATCCGCGGTGGCCAGTCTGCCTGCTACCGCTGCGTTTTCGAGGAGCCGCCTCCGCCCGGAACCGTGCCGAGCTGCGCCGAAGCCGGAGTCCTGGGCGCGGTCGCCGGTGTGGTGGGAACGCTCCAGGCGACCGAGGTGCTGAAGATCCTCACCGGCGTCGGTAAACCGCTGTACAACAGGCTGGTTCAGTTCGATGCCGAAGAGCTGCGCTTCCATGAGGTGAAGGCCAAGCGCAATCCCAAGTGCCCGGTGTGCGGCGAGGAGCCGACCATCACCGAACTGGTCGAATACGCCTATACCTGCGAGACCCAGGCGCCCAAGACCTGATGCCTGGCAGACTGCGGCTTTCTGCGGCGCAGCTGGAAACAATCATCGAGCATGCCCGCGCAAACCAGCCGGAAGAGGCTTGCGGTATTCTGGCGGGGGATGCCGACGGCCGGGTGCGCCAGGTTTTCGCCATGGAGAACGCCGAGCACAGCCGCACCTTTTACATGATGGATTCCCGCGAACAGTTCCAGGTTTTCGATCAAATCGAGCGGGAGGGGCTGGACCTGCTGGCCATTTTCCACTCCCACCCCCACTCCGAGGCATATCCATCGGCCCATGACCGGGAGCTGGCCTATTATCCTGATTCGTTATATCTGATTATTTCCCTGATGAATGCCAAGCCGGATTATCACGCCTTCAGGATCGTCGATGGAGCCGTGGCGGAAGCGGAGATAGTGATCGAAGACGATGTCGTCCCTGCTTGAAAGCCTGCGGAAATCGATCAGGCCTCTGGGCAGCGTGGCCGTCGGTTTCTCCGGCGGCGTAGACTCTACCGTGGTGGCGGCCGCAGCCGTCCTCGAGCTGGGGCCGGAAAATACC
>JAJYIN010000066.1 GCA_021790075.1 Actinomycetes bacterium
TGCCCCCGCGCACATTGCCCCCCGGTACGGAACATTGCACCCGTTGCCGGAATTATAAGCGATTCATGATAAAAGGTACAGGTTCGGACTCAAGGTTCAGACTCAACGCCAGTGCCGTGAAAGCCCGGCGATGCCCTCACGCCAGAACAGCCGCCAGAACTCCATGCGCCGCCAGCGCAGGTACTGCGCCCGCAATTTCGGGTCGGTAAGCACGTCACGGGCTTCGTTGATTTCCTGCATTCTGGCGGTGGCCCATTCCCGCTGCTCGGGCGGAAACGAGTCGGGATGGTACTTGCGGGCAAGCGTCCGGTAGGCCCGCTCGATGACATCGACCGATGCCTCATGGTGAACTTCGAGAATGCGGCAGTAGTCCTTCATATCCGGATGTTGGGGAACATTTCTGCCCATAGTACAGCATGCCGGTCCACCGGTAAAATGGAGCAATGTGAAAGCAGGCAAACAGGAGATGCAATGATTGGCGGAGGCAGGAAACCGCAAGGGAAACGGCGCATCCGGCAGGATGAAGCTTCCACCGTGATACGCCGTCAAGCTTCAGTATCGCCGGGCCGGTCTGGGTGACGCAGCCAAAACCTTACCCGGCGCTATCCGCCGCGTCATGTTGCAGCCTGGCTGTCCGGATGGCCAGCCTTCCCCAAGTGTGTCTCTAGGCAGGGACCTTCTCCCGCGTGTTTCTATCGTAACGCCATCCCTTGGAAGACCCAGAGTCGCCCCCAATCTCTGTGGCCAAATCCGCGAACGTGGTCGATTCGAGCCGCTCTACCAGCGACTGCTGGATCCTGTCCCAGACCGGGTAGACCGGGCAGAAACCATCACGACTGCATTCGCCCTCTTCACGCAGGCATCGGTTCAGGACTATTGGCTCTTCGATGGCTTCAATCACCTCACGGAGATTGATCTCATCGGGCCGCCTTGCCAAGAGAACACCGCCCTGATTGCCCCGCAGGGTCCTGACAAGACCCGCCCGGGCGAGGGTGCGCATAATGGTGGGCAGATACTTTTCCGGGATCTCCTGGTCGGAGGCTATCTCGCGTGTCTGCACCACACTGCCTGATTCCTTTATTGCCAGATGCAGCAGAGCCCTGATCGCATAATCCGCTTGCCGTGTCAGTTGCACTTGTCACCTCCTCCTGTCCGCTCCAGTCGCCTGGAAAAATAATCAAGGAGAACGGACTTGCGTCCACCCTCGCTATCCTACCTGTTTTAACCGCAGCACTTTTATCCAATTGCTGCTTTATTTACGAAAGGAGCATACCCCGCCCGCCGCCTCCGCAACCATAGGGGAAATCCCCTATTTTTCTTACCGCTTTAACTTATATGAGTGCCTTTATCTTATTTTAATTATTCATTATACGCCATTTTGCAGGAAAATAATATAACTGACAGTTGCAATAATGAACGATTGAATTGGGAAAAAACGAGGAACGCTTTAAACGCTTGGCGAAACCAGAGGGGAAAAGACCAGATTTGTTGCCGTGCAGGTAACCGTTGTGAATAACATCAGTTTGTGCTTATGGATAAAAATAGGGGTTACCACTGTTTTTCGAGGTTAAGGAGCTCGCGTGCGTAGCCAACCACGCAGATGGGCGAGACGATCGACTGGTAAAGGAAGAAGTAGGCGATGAAGCCGAGGATGTTGCGGCGAATCCGCAGGCCCAGGAAATCGAACACTGATTTCTGAAAGCGCAGCATGACCAGGATGATGACGGACGTGAGCGGCAGCACCAGCAGCGTCATCACTCCCGCCAGATAGAAGTAGCCAAACAGCGCCAGGACCACGCCAGGCAGAAAGGCCGTGGTAAAGAAGAAATCCAAGGGCGGAAACAGGAGGTCCATGGCGACAAAGAAGCTGGCGAAATCGCGCCGTTTCCACACGATGCTCATATGGGACTTGAGCGCTTCGATCATGCCCCGCGCCCAGCGCTGGCGCTGGCGGAAGAAATCGCGGAAGGTGACCGGCACCCGCGTGAAGCCGATGGCCGTGGGCTCGTGCGCCACCTGGTGCCCCTCGCTGAGCAGGGCCCAGGTCATGACGATGTCCTCGCCGATGCGGTTGGGCCAGCCGCGGGCCGCCCGCACCACGCCGGTGCGGAAGGCGCTGAAAGCCCCCTGGGCGACCAGCGTGCCCCGGTACATGCTCTGCTGGCGCTTGACGGCGCCAATTGCCAGAAAATAGTCCCATTCCTGCAACCGCGTGAAATGGGACTCACGGGAGTTCTTGGCGAGCACGGAACCGGCGACCGCGGCGCAGCCAGGGCTTGCCAGCAGGCGGGCGACGATGCGCCGGAGCGCCTGGCGGTAAAGGAAGGTGTCGGCGTCGATCGTGACCATCACCCGGTGCGACACTGCCTCGAGCCCGGCGTTGAGCGCCGCGGCCTTGCCTCCGTGAGGGACGGAGATGACGTTGAGTCCGGGTTGCTTGACCGAGCGCAGATAATTGAGAGTGCCGTCGGTGGAGCCGTCGTCGACGACTATGACCTCCATGTGGTTGGGATAATCCTGCGCGAAGATGCCGCGGAGGGTTTCCGGCAGGTTTTCTTCCTCGTTATGGGCGGCGATCAGGATGGAGAGCGGCGGGTAATGGCGGTCCAGATCCAGCGGTTCCTGGCGGTATCCCAGCAGGCTGAGCAGCAGGAAGAAATTCAGGTAGCCCGGGATGATGGCCACGAAAGCCACCAGGATCACAGCCCCTGGCAGCGATACGAGGCCGGAAAGGTCTCTGGTCCAGGCGGCGGCCAGCAGGCAGGCGCCGCCGGCAAAAGCCAGGGCGCCCAGATTGGCAAGCGCAAAGCGCAGGAAGAGTCTGTTGCGGGGCAGGTCCCCCACCAGCCCGCGGCCGCCATCGGCGGTTTTTGATTGAGTGTTCATACTGGTGCGGGCCTGCGGCTATAAGGCCCGCTTTCAGATTCGAGGTCAGGAGGTAAAAACCTGCCGGCAGGGCGCGGGCAGCGCCGGCAAGGGCGGTTGCCTGGAAGGGCGGTGGAGATGCCCGCGGCGGACCCCGGGCTAAAACTCGCAATCGACGGCCGGGCAGCCGCCGGCGAACTCGGCGCTGACGCGGATATGCTCGCTCTCCTCGCCGCGCTCGTTCACCTCGCCGGTCATGTAGAGAACCTGCTGCTTCTTGCTGCCGTAGCGGTAGACGGTGATGCCCTTGCAGCCCAGGTCGTGAGCCAGCAGGAAAGCCTGGCGCACTTCCTCAATGCCTGCTTCCCGGGGCAGGTTGATGGTCTTGGAGACGGCATTGTCCACGTATTTCTGGAAAGCCGCCTGCATGCGCACGTGCCATTCGGGCTCGATATCGAGGGCGGTGCGGAATATCTCCTTCACGTCGCCGGGAACCTCGGGGAGTTCCTGCACGCTGCCTGACCTGGCGATGCGCATCATCAGATCATCGCTGAAGAAGCGCCGCTCGCGGGCCACCCGCTCGAACTCGGCGTTTGTCTCCAGCAGGTGGGTCCCCTCCATGACGTCACGAACGTACGAGATGGCGAAGAGCGGCTCGATGCCGCTGCTGGTGCCGGCGATGACGCTGATCGTGCCCGTGGGGGCCACCGTAGTGACGGTGGAGTTGCGCATCGCCCCGAACCCCCGCTTTTGCCAGAGGCTGCCCTCGAAGTTGGGGAACGAGCCCCGCCGCCCGGCGATCGCCTGCGATTTGGCGATGGCCCGCTCGGAGATGAACTTCATGATCTCTTCGCCCTTGACCAGCGCTTCGCGGGAGTCGTAGCGGATCCCCAGCCTGATGAGCGCCTCGGCAAAACCCATCACCCCCAGGCCGATCTTGCGGTTGCCGTGGGTGATATCGGCAATCTCCGGCAGCGGGTAGCGGTTGGCGTCGATGACGTTGTCAAGGAAATGTACCGCTATGTCAACCAGCTCCCCGAGCTGCTGCCAGTCGATCTCGCCGCCGGCGGCAAGCCGGGCCATGTCGATGGACCCCAGGTTGCATGACTCGTAGGCAAGCAGCGGCTGCTCGCCGCAGGGATTGGTGGTTTCCATCGGCCCCAGTTGCGGGGTGGGGTTGGCGGCGTTGATGCGGTCCAGAAAGATCATACCCGGGTCGCCGGTGCGCCAGGCGCTGCTGGCGATCGCCTCCATTACCGGACGGGCCCGGAGGGACCCGGTCTTCCTGCCGTTGCGGGGGTTGACCAGGTCGATCTCCGCGTCCTCCCGGACCGCCCGGATGAAGGTCTCGTCGGCGGCCACGGAGATGTTGAAGTTGGTGAGGAAGCCCTCGCGCTGCTTGGCGCTGATGAATTCCAGGATGTCAGGATGGTGCACGCCCAAAACCCCCATGTTGGCGCCCCGCCGCCGGCCTCCCTGCTTGACCACCTCGGTGCCGGCATCGAAGGCCCCCATGAAACTGACCGGACCAGAGGCGATGCCCTTGGTGGAGCCGACCCGGTCGCCCTTGGGCCTTAAGTGGGAGAAGGAGAAGCCGGTGCCGCCGCCGGCCTGATGGATGATCGCCATGTGCTTGATGGCGTCAAAGATGTCAGGGATGGAATCAGGCACCGGCAGCACGAAGCAGGCCGACAGCAGCCCCAGCTCGGTGCCCGCGTTCATCAGCGTTGGGGAGTTGGGAACGAATTCCCGGGACGCCATTACCCGGTAAAAAGCCTCTTCAGCCGCTGCCGGGTCGTCGCCGTAATTGGCGTCCGGCGCCGCCACGTAGTGCGCCACCCGCCGGAACAGCTGGCCCGGCGTCTCGGTGACGTTGCCCTCGTCGTCCTTGATCAGGTAACGCTTTTTCAGCACCGTCAGCGTGTTGAGCGGCAGCTTCAGGTCGTCGGCCACCCCCAGGAAGCGCTTGGCGTCACGGATCTGCGCATGGCGCTGCCGGTAGGTGATATAGGCCTTGGCCACATCCGGCAGGCCGCCGGCAATGAGGGCGTCCTCGACCACATCCTGAATCTCCTCCACGGACGGGGTGCCGCCCGGATAGCGCTCCTGGAGCCGCGCCACCGCCTGGGCGGCGAGCCTGCCGGCCACCTCGCCATCATGGCTGCCGGTCGCCTCCACCGCCTGCGAAATGGCCCGGCGGATGCGCTCGGCGTCAAACGGCGCCAGGCGTCCGTCACGGGAACGGATCTGGGTTATCGGGGAATCGGCCATGGATGCATTAGCTATTGTCAATACTATTTACTTCTACCCTTCTCCAGTTTTCTTGAATCGGGATTCCTTGCCCATTACGCCTGTTTGGCAGTAAAATAATCGCTAGTTTGGCAACAAGAACGCCGCAGCGGTCCCGGACGCCAACCGGGCGTGGACCGCTGGCGGGTTCAAATGTGGAAAGGTAACAATGTCATTACTGCTTGAACTCTCTGAAGAACTCGAGTGCACCCAGTGCAGCGTGCTTTGCGAGAAAGTGATCTATCCCGCCAATTGTTTCGACTCCGGGTGCAAGTACGTCTATTCCTATGACGAGGGCGATTCGACGTACTTCGGCTGCCTTTACAAGGTGTTCGCCGTGGAGATCGACCTTGAAGGTTTTCGCGAGCTGGAAAAGCGCAAGGGTGGGTTTGGCGCCGTCAAGGTGGTGCGGCCGCCGCTCGAGCGCTGCAACATCACCGTGGAAAAGGCATATAACCGTGATCAGGACCACTCCTGCCGCGAGGCGCTCCTCGAGCGTTATTCC
Source organism: Actinomycetes bacterium (assembly GCA_021790075.1). Taxonomy (GTDB): domain Bacteria; phylum Actinomycetota; class Thermoleophilia; order BMS3ABIN01; family BMS3ABIN01; genus JAJYIN01. The sequence goes on from JAJYIN010000066.1 coordinate 5,660, forward strand.
ACCGAGGCGCCCAGTTACGAAAAGTAACAAGAGCCGGCTCGCGTTTCAGGTGTAGCCATGGAACGCGAGCGATTCGAGCAGCTGGTTGAGGAGGCTCTGGCCGGCCTGCCGCCCCAGTTCGCCGTCCGCCTGGAAAACGTATCCATCATGGTGGAGGATCTGGCGTCCCCGGAGAAGCTGGCCAGGTCCGGCATCAATGATCCCCATCACCTCCTGGGACTCTACGAAGGCATCCCCCTGACCGAACGGCCCCGGGGCTATTACGGCGTGCTGCCCGACCGCATCACCATCTTCCGCCTGCCCATCGAAGAGATGTCACGCACCGAAGAAGAGGTCAAGGAGCAGGTGCGCCGGACAGTGATGCACGAGCTGGGCCATTATTTCGGCATGGACGAGGAGCGCCTGCGCCGCTCCGGAGGCGGCTCGTAAAAAACCGAAGGCGCCTTCCCGGCGTGCTTTTTCCCCCTTGCTCCGATAAAATCCAGCCATGCCTGCAACCCCCAAGGAACCCAGCCTCCCCTCGCGTGAAAGAGTCTTTTCCGGCATGCGGCCCACCGGCCGCCTGCATCTGGGCCACCTCCTCGGCGCGCTGCCCAACTGGGTCCGGCTGCAGGATGATTACGACTGCATCTACTGCGTGGCCGACCTGCACGCGCTTACCACCCGCTACGACAATGTCGCCGGCATGAAAGAGGACGGCATCGAGATGGTGGCCGACTGGATCGCGGTGGGCATCGACCCGGAGCGCAGCATCATCTTCCGCCAGTCTGAGGTGAAGGCCCACAGCGAGCTGGCCCTGCTGCTGGGCATGCTGACGCCCGTCTCCTGGTTGACACGTTCCCCTTCCTATAAGGAAATGGTGGCCGAGCTGGGTGAGCGCGTGGCCACCTTCGGCTTCCTGGGTTATCCGGTGCTGCAGACCGCCGACGTCATCCTTTACAAAGCCAGCCGGGTGCCGGTGGGCGAGGACCAGCTCTCGCACCTGGAACTGGCCCGCGAGATCGTGCGGCGTTTCAACAGCATCTACAGCCCCGTTTTTCCAGCGCCACAGGCGATCCTCACCGAGACGCCGCGGCTGCTGGGGCTGGACGGCCGCAAGATGAGCAAGTCCTACGGCAACACCATTGACATCGCGGAAGATCCGGAAAGCGTCCGCAAGAAGGTGATGTCCATGTTCACCGACCCGGCACGGCAGCGACTCAAGGATCCGGGCCACCCGGACAAATGCAACGTTTTTTCCTACCACCATTTCTTCGAGGCGCCGGCGGCGGAGCTGGACGAGATCGACCGCGGCTGCCGTGCCGCCACCATCGGCTGCACCGGGTGCAAACAGCGCCTGGCCGGCCGCATCCTGGCGGTGCTGGACCCGATCCGGGAGCGGCGGGAGGAGCTGATGGCCGCACCGGGCCGGATCGAGGCCCTCCTGGAGGATGGCCGCCGGCGGGCGCTGGCCATCGCCACCGAAGTTTTTGGAGAGACATGCCAGGCTATTGGGATATAGAGCTGCTGGACCTGGACCTGGAGGTATTCCAGGGACCGTTCGACCTGCTGCTGACGCTCATCCTGCGGGAGGAAGTCAGCATCTTCGAGGTGTCGCTGGCCGACATCGTCATCTCTTACCTGGAGCGCCTCGAAGAGGAAGAGGATTTGGACCTGGAGGCGGCCAGCGAGTTCCTCATCCTGATGAGCGCCCTCATGGAGATCAAGTCCGCCCAGCTCCTGCCCAAGCCCGAGGAACTGGAACTGGAGGAGCTTTCGCCGGAGGAGGCCCGCGAGCAGCTGGTCATCCGCCTGGTCACTTACAAGAAGTTCAAGGAAGCCGCCGCGTGGATGCGGGGCCGCTTCGATACCTGCAGCCGTTGGCGGTACCGGGAGGCGCCGCTCCCCAAGGTGGAGCAGCCGGCTGAGCCGGAGGTACCGCAGAAATACGGGCCGGAGCGCCTGGCCGCCGCCCTGGCGGCGCTGCTGGCCGACCCGCCCGAGATCAGGACCGACCATATGACCCGGGTGACGGTGACTGTCTGGGAGCAGATGAAGGCGATCCGGGCGCTGGTCCGGGAACGGTCCAAGGTGGCTTTCGAGGAGATCGTCGGCAACGCCGACCGGATGACGCAGGCGGTCACCTTCTTCGCCCTGCTGGAGATGCACAACGCCGGCGAGCTCGAGATCGAGCAGGAGCGGCTGTTCGGCCAGATTCTCATTTATGAGGCTCAGAAGAACCGGAAGATGATCGCCTGACCCCGAAACCGGGACGGGATATTTCCCTCCGCTTACGTTCGGAATCATGACAGGAGGCTCAATGGAAGGCAGGGAAGACATGACTGAACAGTTTTTAAGCGACGAGCCTGAAGATAGATCCGCGGACGAGCCTGATGATAGCTTCGCTGAGGAGTCCGATGATCGCGGCGACGAGCCGGTGCGGGAAATAACGGAACTCGCCCGCGACATCGAGGCCGTCATCTTCATCTCCCCGGAGCCGGTGAGCCTGGAGACGCTCGCCGAGGTAACGGAGGCTGAAGGGGAGGAGCTGGCCCACGCGGTCGAGGCGGTGCGCGAGAAATATTCCGATCCGGAGGGTGGCATCGTCTTTACCGAGGTGGCGGGCGGCTATACGTTCCGCACCGGCGACCTGGCGCGGGAAGCGGTAGAGAGGTTCTGCCGCCGCCCGGTGGACTACTCGCTGTCACCGGCGGCCATGGAGACGCTGGCCATCGTCGCCTACCTGCAGCCGGTGTCGCGGCCGGAGATCGCCCGCATCCGCGGGGTGGGCGCCGACACCGTGGTGGCGACGCTGCTGGACAAGGGCCTCTTGATGGAGGACGGCCGCTCCGAGGAAACCGGCGCCCTTCTTTACCGCGTCACGACCGCTTTCGAGAAGCTGTTCGGCCTGCCCGGCCCGGAGGCGCTGCCGGCCCTCGATGGGTTCGAGGCCAGCGCTGGCGACGTGGAGGAACTGCGCGAGAAGCTTTACCTGGCAGCCGAGAAGCGCGCCTGAAACTCGGGTGAAACTCGGGGACACCATACTATTTTTTAGCAGGCGTTTTTCTGCAGGGGCTTTTTCTGCGGATGGCTGAGGTTTAAAGACAGGATGGCTATGCCTTTGAAGACAACCCGGCCGGCGCGGGCGCGATGTGGCCGGCCTCGATTGTCCTATGTCCGGCCGGCTCCGCAGCGTCGGACGGCGGCCGGCTCCGGAACTCGCCCCTGCGGGGCTCAGACATCCTCGCCGGAAATCCCGCCGTCCTCCTGGCTCCGCTCCGGCCTCCCTACGGACCAATCTCGCTCGGCCACATCGCTGGCGGCTGGCCCGGCGGCCTGACCACATGCCCGAACGCCTGCAAAAATACCTGTCCCGCGCCGGCGTCGCCTCCAGACGCAAGAGCGAGGAGCTGATCGCCGCCGGCCGCGTCAGCGTCAACGGCGTGACGGTCACCGAGATGGGAACGACCGTGGAGCCGGGCGACGCCGTCTTCCTCGACGGCCGTCCCGTGGAGCCCGAGCCGGTGGAATATCATCTGCTCAACAAGCCGGCAGGGGTCGTGAGCGCCGTCACCGATGAGCGCGCAAGAACGGTCACGCAGCTGGTTCCCAGCCGGGCGCGGCTCTTCCCGGTGGGGCGCCTGGACCGGGACACGACCGGCCTGCTGCTCATCACCAACGACGGCGCCCTGGCGCACCGGCTGATGCATCCCCGTTTCGAGGTTGATAAAGTATACGTGGCCGAAACGGAGGGCTTGGTCGCCGAAGCGGAGCTCAGCCGGCTGCGAAAGGGAATCAGGCTGGAGGACGGCTTCACCAGCCCGGCTGAGGCCAGGCTGCTCGGCGGCAAGCGCACAGGCAGCCTGGTGGAGATCATCATCCACGAGGGCCGCAAGCGGCAGGTGCGGCGGATGATGGAGGCCATCGGTCACCCGGTGCGCCGGCTGCACCGCAAAAAATACGCAATGTTAACCGACGAGGGCCTGGCTCCCGGTGAGTCCCGCCCCCTGACCAAAAAGGAAGTACAGGCTTTGCGGAAACTGACCCGAATGGAACAGCGATGACGGAGGATGGCTGGCGCCTGGTGGCCGTGCGTGGGGCCACCACCGTGGAAGCGGACACGCCGGAGCAGATCCAGGAGCGCACGGGCGAGGTGCTCACGGCGATCCTGGAGCGCAACAGCATCAATCCCAGCGACATCGTCAGCATCATCTTCACCGTCACCCCCGACCTGGTCTCGGATTTTCCGGCGGTGGCCGCCCGTAATCTGGGCCTTTCCCGGACGCCGCTCCTCTGTTCCCAGGAGATCCCGGTCGCCGGCAGCGTCGAGCGCTGCATCCGGGTGCTGATGTACGCCTACTCGCCCCAGACGAAGGAAGAGATCCGCCACGTCTACCTGCACGGCGCCCGGCAACTCAGGACGGATCTGCCGGAATAAAGGGAACTGATCA
>JAJYIN010000067.1 GCA_021790075.1 Actinomycetes bacterium
ACCGGAAACTAAGGCGCGCCTGACGGCGCGCCTTTTAATTGCCCTAGATCTCAGCGCGGGAGTTTAGAACAGCCCCATGACCCTCCCGGTCTCGACATCGATGTCGACGTCCACGGCCGCCGGGCGAACCGGCAGGCCGGGCATCGTTGACATGGTGCCCAGAATTGGATAGAGGAAGCCGGCGCCGATGGAGGGCCGGATGTCCCTGATCGGCACCCGGAAACCGGTGGGCCGGTTCTTGAGCGTCGGGTCGTGCGAAAGCGACAGGTGCGTCTTGGCCATGCAGATGGGCAGCCTGTCGTAGCCGGCCCCGGTGAAGAGCTTGATCTTCTGCTCGGCCTCCGGCATGTAGTCGACGCCGTCGGCGCCGTAGACCCTGGTGGCGATGGTCTCGATCTTCTCCTTGATGGAAGCGTCGTCCGAATACAGGAACTGGAAGTTGCTGGGCCGCTCACAAGCTTCCACCACGGCGCTGGCAGCCTCGATGCCGCCCTCGCCGCCGTGGGCATGCACGGTGATAGGGTTGCACGCTTCGGCGCCGAACTCCAGCGCCTTCTTCTGCACCAGCTCTACCTCGGCGTCGGTGTCGAAGGCGAAGCGGTTGACCGTCACCACGACCGGGATGCCGAACAGCTTCATGTTCTCGATCTGCTTGGCCAGGTTCTGGCAGCCTTCCTCCAGCTTCTCCAGGTTCTCCACTTCCAGCTCCTCGCGGGTGCAGGTGCGGCCGAAGCCGTGCATCTTGAGCGCCCGGATGGTGGCGGTGATGTTGACGGCGCTGGCGGAGAAGCCGCCGTAACGGCAGGTGATGTCCATGAATTTCTCCGCGCCCAGATCGGCGCCGAAGCCGGACTCCGTCACCACGTAGTCGGCCAGCTTCAGGGCCACCTTGGTGGCCAGCACCGAGTTGTTGCCGTGGGCGATGTTGGCGAAAGGCCCGGCGTGCATGAACACGGGGCCGTGCTCGAGCGTCTGGATCAGGTTCGGCTTGAGGGCGTCCTTCATCAGCACGGTCATGGCGCCGGCGGCGCCGATATCCTCGGCGGTCAGCGGCTTGCCGTCCCGGTCGTAAGCGAAGACGATGCGGCCCATGCGCTCGCGCAGGTCCTTGAGGCTGGTGGCCAGCGCCAGGATGGCCATCACTTCAGAAGCTACCGAAATGTCAAAACCGGTCTCGCGCGGCGTGCCGTTCAGGTAACCGCCCAGGCCGACGACCGTATGCCTGAGCACGCGGTCGTTCATGTCGATGACGCGCCGCCAGCTGACGGTGAGCGGGTTGATGTTGAGCTTGTTGCGGCCTTCCATCAGGTCGGTGTCGATCATCGCCGCCAGCAGGTTGTTGGCGGCCGACACCGCGTGGATGTCGCCGGTGAAGTGCAGGTTGAGGTCTTCCATGGGCACAGCCTGGGCATAGCCGCCGCCGGCGGCGCCGCCCTTGATGCCGAACACCGGCCCCAGGGATGGCTCGCGGATGCAGAGGAATACCTTCTTGCCGATCTTCCGGAGCGCCTGCGCCAGGCCCAGCGACGTCACGGTCTTACCCTCGCCCCACGGAGTCGGGGTGATGGCGGTGACGTCGATCAGCTTGCCGTCCGGCTCGTCCTTGAGGCGGTCCAGTATCGACATATAGTCGACCTTGGCCTTGTATTTGCCGTAGAGCTCCAGCTCGTCCTCGAGGATCCCGGCCTCGGCCGCGATCTCGGTGATCGGCTTCATCTCGGCAGCCTGCGCTATTTCAATATCAGAAGGAATCGTGGTTCCAGCCAATCGAAGCACTCCTTTCCTCTAGAGGGGATTGTGAACAAAAGTAACAAGATTGGAGATGGAATTATATTCGCTGGCGCGCTGGAGCGTCAATAAGTATTGCAGATGGAGGGGAATGCCTATGCTTCAGGCCGGGACCCCAATTCCGTCCCCGAGGCACCCCGCCAACCGGCATCAAACGAGGCAGGGGGGCAGCCATCGCCTCACAACAATCCCGCGGCGGCCGCCCGGGCCGCGGCGTAGACTTCCTTGAGCGGCACCCTGTGCTCGGCGGCGGCCCGGCGGCAGTCTTCGAATTCAGGCGAGATGGAAACCGTCTTTCCCCGCCAGGAGCCGATCTTTACCCGGATGCCGCCGTAGAGCGTATCGACGGCCTGGCTGCGGCGGCTCAGACAGTGGCGTTCGACGGTCTGCGCCCGGATGCCGAACGTGGATGACTCGGTGAAGATGAGGTCGAGGAACGTCTCCAGCTCTTCTTCTCCGCATAACACCGACAGCACCGCCCCCGGCCTTCCCTTCTTCATGGTCACGGGCGCCATCCAGGCGTCGGCGGCGCCCGCATCCAGCAGCCTGGCGGTCAGGTAGCCCAGCTCCTCCGGTGAGCTGTCGTCGATGTTCGTCTCCAGCAGCAACTGCTGCTCCACCTTTTCCCCGGGGCCGGCCACTGCCGCCTCTCCTGCCGGCTCCCCGGTCAGCTCGCCTGTCATCAGCCGCAGTACGTTCGGTCCCCTGGTGGTCTTGTGGGCGCCGGCGCCGTAGCCGATCCGGCGCAGCTTCGTGGGGGGAAGCGGTCCAAACGAACCGGCAAAATAGGAAACCAGGGCGGCGCCCGTGGGCGTGGACAGCTCGCATTTCTCGATGCCATGCTGGATGGGGATGTTCCTGAGCAGGACCGCCGTGGCCGGCGCCGGCACCGGCATGGCTCCATGCCTGGTTTCCACGGTCCCCGAGCCGGTGGTCACAGGCGACGCCATGATCTCGGAAGGAGCCAGCTGGTCGATAAGGATGCAGGCGCAGACGATGTCGATGATGCTGTCGACCATACCGATCTCGTGGAAGTGGACCGTCTCCAGCGACTCACCGTGAGCCTCGGCCTCGGCCCGCGCCACCCGGCTGAAGATGGCCAGGCAGCTGGATTTGACTTTTTCGGAAAGTCCGCTGTCCGCGATCAGCGATTCGATGCTGGCAAGGCTGCGGGGGCCCTGGTCCTCGTCCCGGATGCCGACGATGAAACGGCTGGCGTGGATGCCCTGCACCTTCACCTTGTCCACCGCGATCGACCAGCCCTCGATGTCGATCTTTGCCAGTTCCTGCTCCAGCAGCTCGCGCGAGCCTACCGCCAGGTCGAGGAGGGCGCCGACGAACATGTCGCCGGCGACGCCGGAAAAGCAGTCTATGTAAAGGAATTCACCAGCCATGGCACCTGATTTATCAGCACCGTTAAACTTCCCCGCAAGTATCAGTTACTATATCAGGGATGCCCGCCCGGATGCCGTGCACACACCACAGAGCACCGCGGGGGGCGCCGCCGTACCCGCGGAGATGCGGCGTGCGGCCACGTGGTAGCCGCAATGCATGCCCGCGGCTCGGCATGATCACTACAAACCCCGGCCCGCCAATGAGATATCAACAACCACCACAAAAGACGTTCGATTACAACGGCCTGATCTACGGTACGCTGAGGACGGTCTGGCGCCACAAGTTCCTCTGGCTGCTGGGCCTGTTTGCCGGCGGGCTCACCAGCTTCGGCGGCTGGGACTGCAATTACAGCAGCTATACGACGGATGAGAGCGGCCGCAGCTATATCGACCGCGGAGCCGGCGTTGCCGGCAGCTGGGTCGCCGCTCATCAGGCGCTGTTCGTGGCGCTGCTGCTGGTGGCGCTGGCAGCCGGCATCCTGTTCTTCCTCTTTTCCATCCTCTGCCAGGGCGCGATCATCAACGCCGTGCGGGACCTCGATGCCGGCAGACCCGCCGGCCTGGGCGCCGCCTTCAGGGCCGGCCGCGAAAGTTTCAGGCGCCTCCTCGCCTTCAACCTCTTCATGATCGGCACCTTCCTGGTGTTCGCGGCAGTCGCCGGCGCGGTGATCGCCGGCCTGGTGCTCCTGAGCCATGCCGGGCCGGGCGGCCAGACGGCGGCCGCCATCATCGGGACGATCCTGCTGGCCTGGCTGGCCGCCGGCGTTGTGTGGGGCGGCGGCTATTTTGCCTTTCTGGGAATACCGGTCGCGCTCACGGTCGGCTTGACACTCTTTCTCGTCCTGGCTTCGCGGGCCGTGGTGATCGGCCGTGCCGCGCCCCTTGAGGCAGTCCGGCGAACCTTCCGGCTCCTGCTCGCCAGCCTCAGCCGCTGCCTGCTCCTCTTCCTGCTCAGCACCGGTCTCAGCATCGGCGCTTTCATCGTCATGGGATTCGTGGCGGTCCTTTCCGGCATCATCGCCCTCATCGCCTGGGTCCTCGTGGGCGCCGCCGGTTTTCCGTGGGCCGGCATCGTCATTGCCGCCGTGCTGACCCTGCCGGTGCCGGCCGCGGTGCTCACCGCCCTGGGGGCCTTCAACGGCTACCTGAACGCCTTCTGGACAGGCGTTTACCTGCGTCTGGCAGAAATAACCCCAATTCAGCAAAAATAGTCGTGCTGCCGATACAGCTTTCGCTTTTAGGGAGTACGGACAGAAAGCGGGGAACCGTTGGGGGAGACTGCGGGACGTACCATCTTCGGCGGGTTGGGCGCCAGAATCATTCTGCCCACTCTGATTGTAATTATATTCTTCGCCTTCCCGGCCTGGCTCGCCTGGCACGGCATCGAGACGGTCCGGCAGGATAGCGACCGGCTCCACTCTTATTCCCTGACCCTGGCCGGCCTCAGCCGGGCCGGCGCCTCGCTGACCCAGGAGGAAGACGCCGAGACGGCGATCATTGCGGGGGACAGCACCGGCGGCGCCACCTTCTCAAAATCCCTGGCTTCTATAACCAGGGAGGTCAACAGTCTCGACAGCCTGACCGCCTCCGAGCCGGAAGCCAGCATGGTAAGCGACCTGAGCGGCCTCAACAACTGGACCGGCAACCTGTTTAAAGGTCGGCTGGAGCCGGCCGCCGCTTCCGGAAACTCCAGCGCCGCCCAGGCAGCCGATTCCCAGCTGAAATCGATCCATTCGCAGATGGAGAGGCTGGTGTCCAGCCTCATCAATTCATACGAGGCGCGCAGCAATGAGACTGCCCTTGCGGCCAGCAGCGCCGCCACGGATACGGTCCGCATGTTCATCGTCGCCTTTCTGTTGGCCTCCCTGGCCGGGCTGGCGGCGGTGGCGCTGATCGCCCGGCGGGCTTCGCGCCCCGCGGCGTCACTCTTCCATGCCGCCGAGGCCTTCTCTCAGGGGGAGCTCTCTGAACGGGTCGAGGTCAAGGGCAACGACCAGATGGCCCGCCTGGGCCGGGCCTTCAATCACATGGCCTCGTCCCTGCAGACACGCACTGAAGCACTGCTCAGCGAGAGAAGCAAACTGCGCTCGGTTCACCAGAGCATCACCGACGGCATCCTGGTGATAGGCAACCATGGGTTTCTCATCTCGGCAAATCCCGCCGCGGAAGCAATACTGGACAAGACCGAGTCCGCACTGGCCGGCATGCGCGAAACCGGTATCGCCGAGCTGGACGCGGCCCTGGAGCGGCCCGAGCTCGTGCCCAATTCGGACATAATCAAGTGCTGGGAGTACCATTCATGCGGCCACCACGACTGCCCCGCCTATGAAAGCAGCGATCTCAGGTGTTGGCTTAAGTGCGGCACCCACTGCCACGACCAGATCCAGGGCGCCTTTGCCCACAAACGCGATGCCTGCGAGCGGTGCCAGGTCTTCCGCGGCAACAGCTGCCTGGCGCTCGACGCCGAGTACGACGGCAAGAGCTATTCCATCTCGCTGGCGCCGATTCTGAGCAATGAAGGCGAAGAGGAGGGGCGCATCGCCGTCCTGCACGACATGACCGGTGAACGCCACCGCGCCCGGCAGCTCGACCTCCTTTACGAGATCGCCAACGCCATCGCCATCAACACCGATATCGACGTTTCGCTCCAGGAGAGCCTGGACCTTTGCATCGAGGCCATGAAGGCAACCAGCGGGTCCATCCTGCTGATCGATGAAGACGGCGAGCTGGAGATGGCGGCGCAGGTGGGGCTTTCCGATATCGCCGTGGAGGGCTTCCACCAGCACCTGGGCGAGGGCATCGCCGGCTGGGTGGCCCAGCAGGGCGATGCGCTGTTGCTGAATGATGGCGTCACGGAACCCCGCTTCAACGGGGACAGGGAGATCAGGGACGCGGTCTGCCTGCCCATCCGCGACGAGAACGGCGTGGTCGGCGTCCTCAGCCTCAACGAGCGCCGGACGGAAACAGGGTTCACCCGTGAAAGCCTTGATTTCCTGAGCCCGGTGGCGGTGCAGATCGGCATGGCCCTTTCCCGCGCCCGGCTGCACGAGAAAGTCGCCAGCGAAAAGGAGAAGCAGGCCGCCATCGTCGAGTGCATGGGTGAGAGCCTCAGCGTGCGCGCCCCCGACCGAACCATCCTGTTCGCCAATTCGGTGCACAAGGAGATTTTCGGGGACGACTGCGTGGGCAAGCGTTGCCACGAGCTTTATGTCGGCCGCGGCTCGATCTGCCACAGCTGTCCCCTGGACCGCTGTTTCGAGACCGGCGAAACCGTCCGCCGTTCCCATTTCGTGATCGACCGGATGGGCGCCCGCCGCCAGCTCGAAGCTACGGCGACCCCTGTGCGTGACGCTGATGGCAACATCTCCAGCTGCATAGAAGTGAGCCGCGATGTCACCGAGATGCTGCGCATCCGCGACCAGGCCAAGAGCCGCCTGGATACGCTCACCACTCTCTTCGAGGTTTCCAACAACCTCAGCTCCAGCCTGGAGCTGGAAAACATCATTGGCAACCTGGCCGATTCCACCCTGGGGGCGCTGAAGGCGTCCGCGGTGGCGATCATGCTGTTCGAGGGCAAGGAAAGGCGGCTGGTGCTGCGGGCAGTGGCCGGCGACACACGGGGCTGGTATATCGGCGTCGGCGACACGGTGGACGTGAGCCATTACGGGCTCAACGGCCTCGTGTCCGGGGTGGGGCCTTTCTGCGCCGCCAAGCCGGGGGAAATGACGCCGGCATCGGTCTCGCTGGCCCCTCCCGGCTCGCAGTCGATCCTGGTGGGCCGCCTTTCTTCCCGCGGCAAGCTGCTGGGACTCATATCGGTGGCTAGCACTACCGGGGGCGCCTTCTCAGAGCCGGGGCACATGGAACTGTTCGTCGACATCACCAACCAGGCCGCCGTGGCCGTGGAGAACGCCGACATGTACAAGCGCCTGGAGCAGACGTTCTGGAGCACCATCCGTTCCCTGGCGGAAGCCATCGACGCCAAGGACTCGTATACCCGCGGCCACTCCGACCGGGTAGCCGAGTATGCCGAGGCGCTGGCCCGGCGGATGCGGCTGGAAGACGACCTGCTGAGCGCCGTGCGCTGCGCCGGCTATCTGCATGACACCGGCAAGATCGGCATCCCCGACGCCATCCTGCTGAAACCGGGGCGCCTGACCGACGAGGAGTACCGGCAGATCATGAAACATCCGGTGCTGAGTCACAAGATCATCGAGCCGGTGGAGTTTCCCTATGACGTGAAACCGCTGGTACGCCACCACCACGAGCGCATGGATGGCAGCGGCTATCCCGACGGCCTGGTGGGAGAGGAGATCCCGCTGGGCGCCCGCATCATCGGCATTGCCGACGCCTACGAGGCGATGACCTCAGACCGTCCCTACCGCAAGGCGCTCACCCAGGCGGCGGCGGTCGAGGAGTTGAGGCGCTGCGCCGGCACCCAGTTCGACGCCATGCTCGTATCGACGTTCATCGAGGTTCTCAACGACTGAGCATCAGACCGCCGGCGATCCCACCAGCTGGCCGGATATGTCGCTGCTGGTCGCGGCCGAGGGGCTCACCACCACCGCCACGGCGTCCCCTTTCGCTCCCACCATCCAGACCCCGTCAGCGGTGCTCAGGACGGGCGCCGACGCCCCCGCCTCCGGGCCGAACTTGCCCTGATAACGGTTCTCCAGCCCTGCCTTCATCGCCCGGGCAAATTCGGCGGCGTCCGGAGCCGTGTCAAAATCAACCACCATGACAACCATGCTGCGGCCGGAGCCGTCCTCGTAGTAGCGCAGCTTCCCCCCACCCCAGCCGGCGGCAGCCTGTTTGGCCTGGGCCGTGGACAGATCCGGCAACAGAAGTTCCTGCAGGTCAAACTCCCCCATGACCGTCTCGTATTTCTGCTGCCAGCCTCCGGCGGCGTCGAGAGCCGGGATGTTGACCGGCACCGGCTCTTCCCCGGCAAGGTATTTCTCCGGATGCAGGATCTGCTCCGTGGAATCGGGTGGCCGCCGGTAGGCCTGGTTGACCAGGTCCCACCCTCCCTTGCGCTTTAACGCCGTCACGAAATCCATTCCCTTCACGTAGGGGAAGGAGAGGACGTCGTCGAGATAGGGCGGCGCCTCCGTTATCGCTCCTGCCCCGCCCATGGACTCAAGTCCCAGTCCGAGCTGGTCCCAGCCGGAAAGCTGCCGCTGGGTGTACTCCTGCATCGTCAGGGTGGCGTCACCCTCGATGAGAGCCAAGCGGGCCAGATCCTCATCATCATTGCCGGTATCCTCAGGAGAGATTTTCTTCAGGTCAAAATTCTGGTCCTGGAGTGCATGCGTGACCTCGTGCGATAGCGTCACCTCGTTCATGGCAGTGAGCTCCCGCTGGTTGCTGACGATCACCAGCTCCTTGGTATCGTCATCATAGTAGCCGGCCACTTCCTCGCCCAGCAGCTGCGACAGGGCGTCGCGAAGTTTGACGTCCGGGTCGATGAGTCCCATCATCTTCATGGTCCGCTCTTCCACATCGAGTTCCCTGGGGGGATACTCCCGGTCGATTTCCTTTTGCATGTCCTGCCGGATGTCAGCAGGGTCCCGGTACTGGACATCGATCCCTTTCCGGATGGGAAGCCCGCGGATGCTGGAAACCGTTTGAGTGATGGACTCCACCGTCACGTTCCGGCTGGGGACCGTGGCGGAAGCAGCTGCCGTGGTGGCGGCATCGGGGCTGGTCCCGGCTGATTCCTCCCGGGAACCGCAGCCGGCAGTCGCGGACACAGCCAGGAGAAGCACGGACAGGATGAGGGCAGGCAACATCGCCACGGCTGTCTTTTTCCAGGCTGGCTGAGCTGGCAGTGGCAGGGGAAGCCTCCTTGACTCGGGCGGGCGGGTCCTGGGATTATATCCCGGCTCCGGCCCTGGCAAAAGGGCGCGGCAGCCGGTAATATTTCCACACCCGTTCCTGTACCGCGAATCCAGGGAGGCGTTATGCCCTCATTAGCCGACCCTCTTGCCGCCGGCGGCCTCAGGCTGAAGAACCGGATCGTGATGCCGCCGATGGCCAACGACCTCTCCACCGCCGGGGGTGAAGTCACCGACAGGCTGCTGGACCACTACCGCCGGCGGGCGGAGGCCGGCATCGGCCTCGTCATCGTCGAGCACAGCTACGTCACTGCTAAAGGCAAGATGAGCCGGAACCAGCTTGGCATCCATGAGGACGCCCTGGTGCCCGGGCTGGGGCGCCTGGCGGGCGTTATCCGGGCCGGCGGCGCCGCCAGCGCCATCCAGCTGACCCACGCGGGCGCGAACACCACCGCCGAGATCTGCGGCTGCCAGCCAGTGGGGCCGGCGGACGTGGCCGTGCCCAGCCGCAACGTCGAGCCCCGGCCTTTGGAAACGGAGGAGATCGCCGACATTGTCAGCGCCTACCGCGTGGCCGCCCGCCGGGCCGTGGATGCCGGTTTCGATTCCATCGAGATCCATGGGGCCCACGGCTTCCTGCTCAATCAGTTCGTCTCCCCGTACACCAACCAGCGCACGGACGAATACGGCGGCAGCCTCGAGAACCGGCTGCGCTTCCCCCTGGAGGTGATCGCGGCCGTACGCGAGGAGGCCGGTACGGACTTCCCGCTCCTTTACCGCTTCGGCGCCAGCGACTTCCTGCAGGGCGGCCTGGGGCTCGACGAGGCGCAGCAGATCGCCCCGCTCCTGGTGGCGGCCGGCATCGCCATCCTGGACATCTCCGGCGGGCTGTGCGGTTCGAGGCCCAAGGACCTGGCCGGCATCGAAGGGTTCTTTGTCCCCCTTGCCGAGAGCATCAAGTCGGTGGTGGACGTGCCCGT
>JAJYIN010000068.1 GCA_021790075.1 Actinomycetes bacterium
CGAGATCTTCAGCGAGCGGGTGCGCGGCCTTGTCTGCAGCCGGAAAATATCGGGGCAGGGGTGGCTGGACGTGATGCGAACCGCCCACGAATTGGGAATCAAGTCAAACGCGACCATGCTTTACGGCCATGTGGAAACCATGGAGGAGCGGGTTGACCACCTGTTGAAGCTGCGGGAACTGCAGGACGAGACCAGTGGTTTCGGCAGCTTCATCCCGCTGGCCTTCCATCCAGCCAACACCAGGCTGGCCGAGCTCTCCGGCACGACCGGCATCGACAACCTGAAGATGCTGGCGGTCAGCCGCCTCATGCTCGACAACTTCCCCAACGTCAAGGCCTTCTGGATCATGATCGGCATCAAGCTGGCCCAGATCTCCCTCCATTTCGGGGTGAACGATATCGACGGCACCGTGGTGGAGGAGAAGATCACCCACGCCGCCGGCGCCGACACCGAGGAAGCCATTCCCAAGGAAGAGCTCATCCAGCTCATCCGCGACGCCGGCCGCACGCCGGTGGAGCGCGACACCCTCTATAACGTCATCCGCCGTTACGATGGCTGAGGAACAAAGCAGAGCCGCCCTGGACCAGGCGACGATCCGCATCGGCCATTTCGAATTCCTGAACGGGTTCCCGCTTTATTACGGCCTGGAAAAAGGGAGGGGCTGGAGCTGCTTCCAACTGATGCGCGGCGTCCCCACGTACCTCAACCGGCTGCTGCTGGAAGGAGAGCTCGATATCAGCCCCATCTCCTCCATCGAGTACGCCGCCCATGCCGGCCGGCTGTTGCTGCTGCCCCGCGTCTCGATTACGGCCGACGGCGCCGTTGACAGCATCCGGCTGATATCCAGCCGGCCAATTGGCGAGGTCGGCTCAGTGGCCCTCACCGGCCAGAGCGCTACCTCGGTGGTGCTGCTGAAGATACTGCTGGGCCAGAAGTATGGCCTCGAGCCTGAATACCGGCCGCTTACCGGGACGGTGGCCGAGGCGATGGCAGCCGGCAGCGATGCCGTCCTCCTGATCGGCGATCAGGCGCTGGAAGCTTTCTACAAGGAAAAATGGGAGCGCACGTACGACCTGGGCGAGGAGTGGAAGGATTTCACGGGGCTGCCGATGGTTTTCGCCGTCTGGGGCGTCCGGCGGGAATTTTTCGCCCAGCGGCCGGAGGAGACCTTCGAGGTGGAGGACCGCCTTGCCTACTCCATGGAGTATTGCCGCGACCACTGGGATGAGGTGATAGCAGCCGGCGCAAAGGCCTATCCGTTCAGCCCGGAACTGCTGGGCTCATATTTTGCCAAGCTGCGTTATGACTTTACCGATGAATTCCGCCGCGGACTGCTGGAGTTTTACCGGCGGGCGGCGCAGGTGGGGGCGGTGCCGGCGGCGCCGCGGCTGGAGTTAATCTCGTGAGCAGCAACAGCACCTTGACAAGTCAGCCGATTATTGAGAAAGCCGCCGCCGGGGGGCGCATCAGTGAGGCGGAGGCGCTGGCCCTGTTTGAAAACCGGGAACTGGTGGCCGTGGGCATGGCCGCCAACCGGGCCCGGCAGCGGCTGGTGCCGGGAAACGACGTTACCTTCGTCATCGACCGCAACATCAACTACACCAACTACTGCATCACCGGCTGCGACTTTTGCGCTTTCCACCGGCCCCTGGGGTCGCCCGAGGGTTACCTCCTCTCCCGCGAAGAGATATTCCGGAAGATCGACGAGACGATCGCCCTCGGCGGCACCGGCATCATGATGCAGGGAGGGCTGCACCCCCGGCTGGATATCGATTATTACTGCGGCCTGCTGGCGGCCATCAAGGACCGTTATGACATCACCATTCACTCGCTTTCGCCACCAGAGATCTACCATATCGCCAAGGCGAGCCGGATCCCGGTTTCTGAAGCGCTCAAGCGGATGAAGGCTGCCGGCCTCGACTCCCTGCCCGGCGGCGGCGCGGAGATTCTGGTCGACAGCGTCAGGCGGCGGGTGAGCCCGAAAAAAATCGGCGCTGATGCCTGGATCGAGGTCATGCGCGCCGCCCATGAGGCCGGGCTCAAATCCACGGCCACGATGATGTTCGGCAGCGTGGAGAGTTTCGCCGACCGCATCGAGCACATGCGCCGGGTCCGGGAACTGCAGGACGAAACCGGCGGCTTCCGCGCCTTCATTCCCTGGACCTTCCAGTCCGGCAACACGCCGCTGGAAGGAGTCTCCTCGTCCAGCGGCGTCGATTACCTGATGACGCTGGCGGTCAGCCGCATCTATCTCGATAACGTTCCCAACATCCAGGCTTCCTGGGTCACCCAGGGCATCAAGGTGGCGCAGGTGTCCCTCTGTTTCGGAGCCAACGACCTGGGCAGCACCATGATCGAGGAAAACGTGGTGGCGGCGGCGGGAGTCAGCTACCGCGTCAGCAAGGACGAAATGGTGGAATCCATCCGCGCCGCCGGCATGCGCCCGGTGCAGAGGGACCACGCCTACAATTCCATTGACTTCCCGTAGGCGGTACTGCTAGAATTTTCTAACCTGTTAAAACTTTCACAAGGTTCACAAGCTCGACGGCCTGCCAAGGCACCCGTTGTAAAGTGAGTTAGTCGTATGACATTGGCGCCGGCGGGTTTTTTGGTTTTTCAGGGGACAGTTTTTCGGGGGGCGGGAAATGGAGGCTACCCAAATGATAAATCTTTCCAGATCCGTCTCGGCGGGCGCCCCTATCATCTCCGAGAT
This sequence comes from Actinomycetes bacterium, assembly GCA_021790075.1. Classification (GTDB taxonomy): domain Bacteria; phylum Actinomycetota; class Thermoleophilia; order BMS3ABIN01; family BMS3ABIN01; genus JAJYIN01. The sequence continues at coordinate 2,714 of JAJYIN010000068.1, forward strand.
AGAGCGCCGCAGCGGCCAGCAGATCTCGGCCTGTTACCAGTGCGGCCGCTGCACTTCCACCTGCGCCGGCTCTTTTGCCTTTGACTACTCACCGCACCGGCTCATGCGGCTGCTTCAGTTCGGCATGGTGGAGGAAGTGCTCCGCTCCAGGACGGCGCAGCTGTGCCTGGACTGCATGACCTGCTCGCTGCGCTGCCCCATGTCCATCGATGTGGCGGCGGTGATAGACACCGCCAAGGCCATCGCCGACGAGATGGGGTTCAAGGACACCGAGCGCGACCTGCGCCTGTTCCGCCGCGGCTTCCTGAAAAACGTCCGCCGCCACGGCCGCCTGCATGAGGCCGGCCTGCTCAGCTGGTTCAACATCAGGACCCGGAAATTCACCAATGACCTCTCGCTGGTGCCGCTCTTGATGCGCAAGAAGAAGATCCATGTGGTGCCGCCGCGGATCAGGAACAAGCACGAGATGCGGCGCATCTTCCGTGAGATCAACGGGGCGGGGAAACCGAGATGACGGATTATTCCTACTTCCCCGGTTGCTCGCTGGCCAGCAGCGCCATGGAATACGATGCCTCTTTCCGGCTGGTGTCGGAGGTGTTCGGCATCGGCTTGGACGAGCTCGAGGACTGGACCTGCTGCGGCGCCTCGCCGGCGCCTCATCATTGGGGCGGCGAGCTGGGCATCCTGCTGCCGGCCCGCAATCTGCACATCGCCGGCCGCAGCCACCCTGCCGTGGTGGCTCCCTGCGCCGGCTGCTACAACCGGCTCAAGTACGCCCAGTACGAGCTCCGGCGCAACCAGCAGCTGAGGGAGCGGGTGGCGCAGGTCCTGCGGGAGCCGGTCAGGTACGAGACCGAGGTTGTCAACCTGATCGAGATGTTCAACCGGGAGATCGACCCGGCGGCGCTGGCGGCCAGGGCGCAGGGTCGCCTGGAAGAGATCAGCCTGGCGACCTATTACGGCTGCGTGCTCACCCGGCCGGCTGAGATCGTCAATTTCGATGACCCCAACGACCCGGTGATGATGGAGCCGCTGCTCAGGGCGGCCGGCGCTACCATCACCCACTTCCCGTTCAAGAGCGAGTGCTGCGGCTCTTACATGGGACTGGCCAAGAAGGAGATCGTCTTCCGGGCCAGCCGGCAGATCATCGAGACGGCCCTGGAATCGGGCGCCGACGCCATCGTCACCGTCTGCCCGCTCTGCCATCAGAACCTCGACCTGCGGCAGCGGCAGATCAACTTTGCCTGGGATACGGATTTCGAGCTGCCCGTGCTCTACTTCTCGCAGGTGATCGGCCTGGCGCTGGGAGCCTCCCCGGAGGAGCTGGGAATCGATTCCCATGCCGTCAGCGCTGACAAGCTTCTGGTGAAGATAAAGAAAACAGCTAACCGGTGATGCCATGAGGATCGGCGTATTCGTTTGCCAGTGCGGCACCAACATCGCCGCCACCGTCGCCACCCGCAGGGTGGTCGAGGCGGCGCTGTCGATGCGCGACGTCTTTCACGGGGAGAGCATCCAGTACACCTGCTCCGATCCTGGCCAGCGCGCGATTATCGACGCCATCCAGCAGAAGAATCTCACACGGGTGGTGCTGGCGGCCTGCTCGCCCCGCATGCACGAGACCACTTTCCGGCGGGCCATCGCCCAGGCGGGGATGAACCCGTTTATGCTGGAGATGGTGAACATCCGCGAGCAGTGCTCCTGGATTCACTCGGACATCGATACGGCTACCGAAAAGGCCATCGACCTGGTGCGCAAGGGGGTTGCCCGGGTGCGGCGCCAGACGCCTCTCCACGCCGGCAGCGTGCCGGTGACGCGGCGGGCGCTGGTGATCGGCGGCGGCGTGGCCGGCATCCAGGCCGCGCTTGACATAGCCGACGCCGGCGTGCCGGTGACCCTGGTGGAGAAAAGCCCGACCCTCGGGGGGAACATGGCCCGGCTCGACAAGACCTTCCCTACTCTGGACTGCTCGTCCTGCATCCTGACCCCCCGGATGGTGGAGGTCAAGCAGCACGAGAACATCGATCTGATGGTGAGTTCCGAGATCGAAAACGTGCGTGGCTACATCGGCAATTTCGAAGTCGATATCCGCAGGAAGGCAACCTGCGTCATCGAGGAAAAATGTACCGGCTGCATGATTTGTGAGCAAAAATGCCCGAGCCGGGCCCCCGATGATTTCAATGCCGGCGTGGGGGAATCCAAGGCGATCTCGGTGGCCTTCCCCCAAGCGGTGCCGCTGGTGGCAGCGCTGCGCAAAGAGTACTGCCGCTTGTTTCTCAAGGGCAGGTGCAGCGTCTGTAAGAAGGTCTGCCCGGCGGGCGCCATTGATTACGAGCAGGAAGACCGGTTCGTGACGGAACGGTTCGGCGCCATCGTGGCGGCTACGGGCTTTGAGCAGTTCGACTGGAAAAAGGCCTACCCCAGCTTTGGCGGCGGCCTTTACCCGGACGTCATCACTTCGCTGGAATACGAGCGGATGCTGTCCGCCTCCGGACCGACCGGCGGCCACATCCGGCGGCCTTCCGACGGCGCCGAGCCGAAGCACATCGTCTTTATATCCTGCGTCGGCTCGCGGGACGAGTCGGTGGGCCGGCCGGCCTGCTGCGGTGTCGGCTGCATGTACCAGGCCAAGCAGGCCATCCTCACCAAGGAACACATTCCTGATTCGCAGTCTTATGTCTTCTATCTCGATGTCCGCGCCGGCGGCAAGGGCTACGAGGAGTTCGTGCGGCGCGCCACCAGGGAATTCGGAACCATTTACGTACGCGGCCGCGTCGGCAAGGTCTATCCCCGGAACGGCAAGCTGATCTGCATGGGCACCGATACCCTGGCCGGCCACCAAGTGGAGGTGGAGGCCGACCTGGTGGTGCTGGCCGCCGGCCTCAACGCCGCTGGCGCCGCCGCCGGGCTGGCCCGCAAGCTTAACATTTCCTATGATATGTACGGTTTCTTCAGTGAGGGTCACCCCAAACTGAAACCGGTGGAGACCAACACCGGCGGCGTCTTCCTGGCGGGCGCCTGCCAGGGGCCCAAGGACATCCCGGCCTCGGTGGCCCAGGCGGGCGCCGCGGCCGCCAAGGTGGTGTCGCTGCTCTCCCGCGCGGAGCTGGAGACCAGTCCCATGGTGGCGGAAGTCAACCAGATGAAGTGCACCGGCTGTTTCAAGTGCCGTGAGGTCTGTCCTTATGGCGCCATCGAGGAACAGGAGCTGCGGGGCGGCCGCCGTGTCGCCCATGTGATCGGTTCCCTATGCCAGGGCTGCGGCCTTTGCAACGTGGCCTGCCCGCCGGCGGTGATACCACTGAAAGGATACACGGACAACCAATTGATCGCCGAAGTTGTCGAGGTGCTCCGGGAGCCGGAGCCTGCCAGCAGCGCCGGGGCGAGCGCCAAAGCAGTCGAGGTGGCCGAATGAGCGGTGTCAAGATCATCGGACTCCTCTGCAACTGGTGCTCGTATGCCGGCGCCGACATGGCCGGCACGGCGCGGATGAAGCAGCCGGCGGCGCTGCGGGTGGTGAGGCTGCCCTGCACCGGCCGGGTCAACCCGCTGCTGGTGCTCAAGGCGTTCCAGGAAGGTGCGGACGGGGTGCTCGTCAGCGGCTGCCATCCGGGCGATTGCCATTACAATGAGGGCAACTATTACGCGCGCCGGCGGCTGGAGCTGCTGGCGGCGATGCTGCCCGCGCTGGGTATCGAGCCGGAGCGCTTCCGCTATACCTGGGTGAGCGCTTCCGAGGGCGCCCGCTGGACTGAGGTGGTTGAGGAGTTCACCGGCCGGGTGGAGGCGCTGGGGCCCAGGGACGGCGGTGCGGCGTAAACATTTATGAGGGAAGGCGCGGCTTAGCCGGTTGATGACCAAATGACTGAACTTGTAACAAAGATACAGGAAGTGCTCAACGAGGCGGACGTCGTCCTCGGCTGGGTCCATTCGGCGGCGGCGGGCGCAGCCGTGCCTGCCTGGTTCCACAACGCCGTCGAGGCAGAGGCGGCCGTCTTCGACTCCACTTGCGTGCACAACCTGGCTGTCCATCTGCCGCGGCTCCAGGACCGGACGGCGGGTATTGTGGCCAAGGGGTGCGACATCCGCAGCGTTGTGCAGCTCATCAGCGAGGGACAGGTCCGGCGCGACCGGGTCAGGATCATCAGCGTCCCTTGTCCGGGCGTCGTTGACGTCAAGAAGGTCTGGCGTTGTTTCGGCTACGGCAAGAAGCTGATTGATGCCGGCGGCCAAGTGGAGATGGAAGGCAAGACCGCGCCCCGCGAGGAGATTCTGCTGTGGAAGTGCCGCGGCTGCCGCGATACCGCGCCGCTCATCAGTGACGTGGTGGTGGGGGACCCGGCGGGCGTGGCGCCCCCATCCCCGGCGGAGCGGACCGGCCTCAGGGAGCGTTTCGACGCCATGACGCCGGCCGAGCGGCGCCGCTTCTGGCAGGAGCAGTTTTCCCGCTGCATCCGCTGCAACGCCTGCCGCGAAGCCTGTCCGCTGTGCTTCTGCCGGGACGTCTGCACTATGCAGACCCGCGAGCCCCACTGGACCGGCGGCCAGATAAATGCCCGCGAAGCAGAGATGGCGCAGCACATCCGCATCAATCATCTGGCGGGGCGCTGCACCGGCTGCGAGGAGTGCGAGCGGGCCTGCCCGGTGGGCATACCGCTGATGCTGCTTTTAGAGGAGCAGAACCGCGCCGTCGAGAAACTGTTCGGTTACCGGGCGGGCACCGATCCCGAGGCCAAACCACCGCTGCTGGTCTTTGATATCGATAACGATACCTGGGATAGTGAGCGATGAGGTTCATCGCCACAGACAGGATCCCAGGGCTGCTGGGAAGGCTGGTGGAAAGCGGCATGTCCGTCTGGGCGCCGCAAGTGGTGAAGGACACGGTCAACACCGTCCTCTTCGCTCCCTGGACGGGCCTCGAGGAGATCTCCCTGGACGCGTACACCATGCTCTCGGCCAAGCAGCTGGTGCTGCCCGCTACCGAAAGGCTGTTCTCCTACCGTTACACGCTCGAGGGCGGGCGCGAGCGGATCGGCATCGAGCCTTCCCCGCCCGCGGACAAAGAGACGGCAGTCTTTGGCGCCCGCGCCTGTGACGCCCGGGCGCTCGCGGCGCTGGATGCCCTTTTCCTGCCGGAGGAAGGCAGCGGCTACCGCGATCCCGGCTACGCCGCGCACCGGGCCGGGCTCACCGTGATCACGCTCGCCTGCACCACCTGCGACTCCGCCTGTTTTTGTTCCTCTTTTGGGAAAGGCCCGGCGGAGACGGCCGGCTCTGACCTCATCCTCTATCCGGTCGAGGGAGGCCTGCTGGCGGAGCCGGTGACGGAAAAAGGAAGCCAGATCGCCGCCTTTGACATATTTGAAGATTCGGAACAGTCCAAGCCTGAGCTGGCCACGACGGCCTGCATCGACCTCGAAGGCATCGGGGACAAATTCCTGGGTGCATTCAACGATCTCGATTTCTGGCAGCGGGCCACGGAGAACTGCCTGTCGTGCGGTTACTGCACCTATGCCTGTCCCGCCTGCCACTGCTTCAACATCTTCGACGAGATGTCCAGCGACCGCGAAGGTGAGCGCTGCCGCAGCTGGGATGCCTGCATGTTTTATGTCTACACCCTGGAGACTTCCGGCCATAACCCGCGGCCGTCGATCGCCCACCGCTACCGCAACCGCGTCGGCCACAAGTTCAGTTACTATCCCGCCAACCAGGGCGAGCTGCTCTGCACCGGCTGCGGCCGCTGCATCCGTAACTGCCCCGGCGGCCTCGACGTCAGGAATGTGCTCAAGGGGCTGGCCGCCGTGGAAGCGGCAACGGAACCGGGCACGCGGAAACCGGGCCCAAGCGGACCGGAGGCAGGGAAGCCGGGCACGGAGGGACCGAGCGCAAACGGACCGGAGGCAGCCCGATGAGCACGATAGCCAGTGCAGGGATTCAGGCCGCCCAGCCGCTATTGCCGGAGCCGGCGACGGTGGCCGCCGTGATCAGGGAGACGGAAACCATCCGCTCCTACCGCCTTGTGTTTGACGATCCCGGCGTCATGGCCGCGTTCAGTTTCCTCCCGGGGCAGATCGGGCTGGTCAGCGTCATGGGCGCCGGCGAATCCACCTTCGCCATCTCGTCGCCACCCTCCGAGAAGGAATACTTCCAGTTCTCGGTAATGAAGACCGGCGTGGTGACCGGCGCCATCCACGAACTCGGTGAGGGGGACAAGGTGGCGGTGCGCGCCCCCATGGGGTGCGCTTTCCCCAGCGATGGCTGGAAGGGAAAGAACGTGATGATCGTCGCCGGCGGCATCGGCATGGCGCCGCTGAGATCGCTGCTCCTGCACCTGCTCGACCACCGGGAAGACTACGGAAAGCTGCAGCTTATTTACGGCGCCCGCACGCCGGCCGACCTCTGTTATGCCGGGGACCGGCAGCAATGGGAAGAGCGCGGCGACCTGGATGCGGTCACCACCATTGACGTGGAGCTGCCGGAATGGACCGGGCGGGCCGGCCTGGTGCCGGCAGTCATGGAGGAATCCGGGCTGCGGCCGGAAAACACCGTGGCGGTCATCTGCGGGCCGCCGGTAATGATAAAATTCGTGCTCGCGAGTTTGGACCGGATGGGATACCGGGAAGGACAGATCTACACGACTTTAGAACGAAGGATGAAATGTGGTATAGGTCTTTGCGGGCGCTGCAACGTCGGCCCCAAATATGTCTGCACCGATGGCCCGGTTTTCTCGCTCGAGAGCCTGCGGGGACTGCCGGACGAGCTTTAATCGGGATGGAGGCGCGATCTTTTTGTCAACATATGGCAGGAGGTCAACGTGAAGCTCAAATGGATCGGTCATAGCTGTTTTCTCCTCACGGCAGACTCCGGCGCCACCCTCCTCACCGACCCTTACAATGCTTCCGCCTACGGTGACCGGATCCGCCTCCGGAAAATTGACATTTCACCTGATGTTGTCACCGTCAGCCATGGTCATGCCGACCATACGGGCATCGAGCAGCTGGGAGGAGAACCGGTCGTGCTCAGGGCTCCGGGTCAACATGAGCTGTCGGGGTTCGCGATCAAGGGGATCGGCACCTACCACGACGCCGAGTACGGAGCCATCAAGGGGGACAATACCGTTTTCCGCATCACCGCCGACGGGGTCACGGTCTGCCACATGGGCGATCTGGGCCATGTG
>JAJYIN010000069.1 GCA_021790075.1 Actinomycetes bacterium
TGTGGCGCAACCGCGTCACCGGGCAGCGCTGGTTCCTGTGGTTGATGCTGCTGGTGATCCCACTGCCGTACCTGGCCGCCCAGCTTGGCTGGATGGTGACCGAGATCGGCCGCCAGCCATGGATCGTCTACGGGGTCCTGCGCACGGCCGACGCCGTTTCGCCGGTGGTGTCGTTGGCACAGGTGGGCACTTCATTCATTGCCTTTGCCATCCTTTACGGTAGCCTGGCGTCGCTTGACGTCTATCTGCTGTACCGGATTGCCCGCCGGGGTCCCGACGGGGACACGGGCCACATCATCAAGACCACCAAGCCCACAGCCGTCGAGGGGGCCTGACATGAATTACCCAGCCACCTGGTTTGTCATCTGGAGTTTTTTGTGGGCAGTGTTCTTCACCCTGGACGGCTTCGACTTCGGCGCCGGTATCCTGCGGCCCTTTATCAGCCGCAGCGAGGAGGACCGGCAGGCCGTCCTCAACGCCATCGCCCCGGTCTGGGACGGCAACCAGGTGTGGCTGATAACCGCCGGCGCCATGACCTTCGCCGCCTTCCCGGCTTTTTATGCCTCCATGTTCAGCTTTCTCTACTCGGCGCTGATAATCATCTTGTTCGCGCTCATCCTCCGCGGAGTGACCTTTGAGTTCCGGGGCCACCGGGACACGCCCGGCTGGCGCAGCCGCTGGGATCTGGCGTTCTTTCTCGGCAACCTGGTGGCGGCGCTCCTTTTCGGAGTCGCTTTCGGCAATATCTTCAAAGGTCTGCCGTTCGACGCCTCCGGCTACCATGGAACGCTGCTGGGGCTGCTCAATCCATACGGCCTGCTCACGGGCGTCCTGTTCGTGCTCCTTTTTGTGGTGCACGGAGGCCTGTGGCTGCGCTTGAAGACAGCCGGAGTAGTGGCGGAGCGGTCGGGGCGCGCGGCCGGGGGGGCCTGGTACGCGCTGCTGGCGGCGGCCGTCCTCTTTCTCATCTATACGAACTACGCCACCAGCCTCTACGACAATTTCCGCAGCCATCCGGCCTGGGCGGCGGTGCCCCTGGTCGCCGTCCTGGCCCTGCTGGGAATCAAGCTCTTCCTGCGGGCCGGCCGGTACCTGCGCGCCTTCCTGTCATCAGTTCTGACCATAATCACGGTGGTTTCGACCGGTGTTATTGGTCTTTATCCGAACCTGATCCCTTCGAGCCTCGACCCGGCCGCCAGCCTGACCATTTACAACTCGTCGTCCACCACGTACGCGCTCCGGATTATGACAGTGGTGGCGTTCATCTTCGTGCCTGTCGTCATCGTTTACCAGTTGTGGATGTACCGGATCTTCCGGGGGGAGATCGCCGCCACCAGCGCCCCCTACGGGGAGGAAGAAGCGCACTAGGCGCCGCGGAAGGCCGCCTGAGGAAGGCCGCCGCGTTTACTTTTCCTTCAGCATCCGCCAGAGGCTGGAACGCGACACGCCCAGCACCCGGGCAGCCTCGGATTTGTTGCCGCCGAAAAGATCGATGACCGAACGGGCATATTCCTTGTTGATGTCCGCCAGCGGCTTGACCCGGTCCGGTTCCGGATTTCCGATCTGGTACATCAGCATCGACTGTGGCAGCGCATCAACGGTGGTCTCGGGTCCCTGGCCCAGAATGACGGCCCGCTCGATGATGTTATCCAGCTCGCGGACGTTCCCCGGGTAGGCGTAGCGTTCGAGGATGTCGAGCGCCTCGCCGCTTAACCTCTCGATCTGCTTGCCGTATTCCCGGGCATGCCGGCGCAGGAAGAGGCGGCACAGCGGCGCGATGTCTTCGCGGCGTTCCCGCAGGGGCGGGACGTCCAGCTCCATGACGTTCAGGCGGTAGTAGAGGTCGCTCCTGAGCCTCCCGCGCGCGACCGCCTCGGCGAGGTTCTGGTTGGTGGCGGCGATGAACCTCACATCGACCCGGATCGGCCTGGTGCCGCCGACGCGGTAGAATTCCCGGTCCTCGATCGCCTGGAGCAGCTTGGCCTGCAGGCCAGGTGACATTTCAGCTATCTCGTCAAAATAGAGGGTGCCGCCGTCCGCGATCTCCATCAGGCCGGGTTTCTGGACGGCCGCTCCGGTAAAGGCCCCTTTCTCGTGGCCGAAGAGCTCGCTGGCCAGCAGCTCCTCGGTGAAGGTGGCGCAGTTCAGGGAAAGGAAAGGCTGGCTGCGCCGGAGGCTCGAATGGTGGATCACCTTTGCCAGCAGGTTCTTGCCCACGCCGCTCTCGCCGGTCAGCAGCACGCTGCAATCGGAATCCTGGATGCCGTGGATTATCTCGAGCAGCTTTTTCATGCCGCCGCTTTCAGCGACGAGGTCGATGTCCCTGTCCAGGTCGAGGTAGGCCCTGAGCGCCATGTTCTCCTGCCTGAGCTCCCTCTTCTCGATTATCTTCCCGATCTTGAAGACAAGCTCGTTAAGGTCAAAGGGCTTGGGAAGGTAGTCGAACGCCCCCTTCTTGATGGCCCGCACCGCCGAGCTGATGCTGCCGTAACCGGTGATCACGAGCACCTCGGTTTCCGGAGCGACGCTCTTGACGTGTTCGAGAAGATCGAGGCCCTCCATGCCAGGCATCCTGATATCGGTGACGAGGACGTCATAGCTCCGGGATTCGATCTCCGCCAGGGCCTTCACGCCGCTGCCGGCGCCCGTCACCTCGTAACCGGTTTCCCGGAGGGTGTTGATGATATGCTTCCTGGTAATCTCTTCGTCTTCGGCGACGATTATTCTGTACTTCATGCAAACCTGCCCGCGGATGGCTAAATAAACGTGACCGTCTTACTGTACTATTATGAAACACATCAGCGATAATCTACAATTCTGCTGGAAAACGACAGGATTTAACAGGCTGCGGTTGTTTCAAAATGTGACTGTTCATACTGGCTTGACTGCCTCTGATGTATAATCAGTAGTAATGACACTGCGAAAAAAGATCTTCCTCAGCTTTATCATCAGCGCCCTGGTAATAGGCGTTCTCACCACCTTCGAATACATCAACTTCCTCCAGATCAGGAATGAGATGAATTATCTGGAGGTCGCCGATTCGGCCAGAAACAGGTCTCTGGAGCTGGGGCGGCACGAGAAGAATTTCTTCCTGTATCCCAACCAGGCCCAGCAGGAGGCAGCCGCGACCCTTGGTTATGTGAACCAGCTGGAAAATCTCACTGGCGACATCCAGTCGCGGGACGCCGCCGCCGCCACCACCATGAGACAGCTGCTCTCGTCTTACCAGACCGAGTTCGGGGCGATTCAGACACTCCTTGCCCAGATATCAAACGGGAACCAGGCCCTGCAGGCGACTTTCCCCACCTCCGCCAGTCTGATTCCGCTGTTTAACGCCGAGTCGCGGGATAACCCCTCCCAGGTGGCTGACTACCTGCAGAATTACCTGGGCCTGCCGGCGGGCAACCCCCAGGTGGCGGGGCTCAGGCAGCTCGATGTGCAGGTCGGCCAGCTCCGGGACACCAGTGAGAGCATTGTCGCCACCGCCAACAGCCTCGACAGCGATGCCCGCAACGACGCCCTCAGCGTCACCAGGTATTCCCAGATCGCCATCCTGGTGGTCTTCCCGCTGTTCCTGATCATCGGCATGGGGGCGCTGCTTAACGTCAGCACCGGCATCGTCAACCGGCTGAAGGTGATGTCGCTTTCCATCGACAAGATCGGCGAGATGTTCGGCCGCGGCGCCGAGGGGCCGCGGGAGGTGCCGCACGCCAAAGAGGACGAGGTCGACGAGCTGGTCGACAAGTTCAACAAGATGAACCAGCAGCGCCTCGATTGGGAGAGGGAGCAGCAGAAAAAGAACCAGGAAGCGCTGCTGCAGGCCAAGAAGCTGGCCGCCATCGGCATCCTCGCTTCCGGCGTCGCCCACGAGCTCAACAATCCCTTGAGCAACGTCAGCCTCACCGCCCAGGTGCTGCGCAAGCAGATCGGTCCGGAAACGCAGCCGGAAGTTCGGGAAATGGTCGACGACATCGTCGCCCAGACGGAGCGGGTCAAGAACATCGTCGGCGACCTCCTCGAATTTGCCCGTGAGCGGGAGGTGCAGCTTCAGGAAGTCGGGATCACGGAGCTGGCCCGCGATGCTTACGGCCAGGTGGAGCGGGCCAGGGGAGTCGAAGGCATTGAGTTCGACCTCACTTCCGAGCCGGAAGGGATCACCCTGCTGGCGGACCGCGCCCAGCTGGAGCGGGTCTTCGTCAATCTGTTCCTGAACGCAATCGACGCCATGGGCGGCCAGGGCCGGGTCTCGGTCCGCATCAGCGAGAGAGGCAATTTGGTTGACATCACGGTAGCCGACTCCGGCCCCGGGATACCGGAGGCGGACCGGGAAAAGATCTTCGACCCGTTCTTCACCATGAAGGAGAAGGGCACCGGCCTCGGGCTCGCGATTGTGATGAACACCATCCAGAAACACGGCGGGCGCATCACTGTCGCCGGCAAGGAGGGTGAAGGGGCGGTCTTCGAGATCGAGCTGCCGAAGGCCGGCCGGATCGCGTAACTGCGCCGCCGTTTCACCGCCGTTCATATTTGAAACGTGGTTCGTTTCCTCCGAATATCATCCCCTCGATCCTTTCCCTTTAATCAAGCCGTTTAAGGCCATTCCATCCAGTTGGCACGGTTCTTGCTACTCCATCTCCGGAGGCAGAATCGGATGTCCAACAAAGAATTACTGTATATAGCTTACTGCGACGAGCGTCTGGAAGAAGGCATCTCCTATGCCATGTATCTGTCCAGGCTGCGCTCGGAGTCCCTCCAGATTCTCCTTCTGAACCGCAACGGCATGGACAGCGGCCTGAGCCGGTTTGACGAACTCATGGCCGCCGCCGTCTTTGCCGAGGCGCACGACCTCGAGACCGCCCGCGGCATCCTGTCGGGCGGCGGCGCCCAGGCGACCGCCACCCTGCAGCAATACCTGGTGGAAAAATGCGAGAGCCAGGGAATCGCCGCCAGCGTCCACACCGGTGTGGAAGGCTGCGCTCCGGCGATCGTCGGCTTTCTGGAAGCAGCGGCCGTCGAACTGGTCCTGCTCAGCCCAGGCGTTTCAGAGTGCCGGGACATCCTGGCAAAGCTGCTGGAATCATCGCCCCGGCCAGTGGTGACCATGGTCCGCGGCACCGTGCTCGACAACTCTCAAACACAGAACTGACATGCTGGCAAGTTTAAAAAAACTGGTCGAAAAAGACGCCATCGCCGCCCACGAACTGGCCTCGGCGGTGGAGCATGCCGAGACCTCGGGGCGGCCGATCGCGGACGTCCTCATGGGCAAGGGGGTTTCCAAGTGGGATATCCTCCTGAGCCTCGAAGAGCACTACGGCGTCCCCTTCATAGAGTTCGACGAGGATCTGATAGTTTCATACGATGTCATGAAACGGGTCGACCCCGAGGAACTCAAGCAGAGGCACTGGCTGCCAATCTCCATCAAGGCCGATCATGCCGAGGTAATCGCCAGCCGCCCCAATGACTCCGAGCTCCTGAAAGAAATCCAAAGCAGGCTCGGCGTCGAAAAAATCAATTTTCGCGTCGCCCTCCCCAGCGACATCGTCCGCATCATCGAGAACAACCAGGACCTGAATCCGGGTTTTCCCAGGTACGCCGGGCGGACGCCGCTGGCCCGGAGCCGGACGTACATGGCCGGCGTGCGCTCTGCCCTGGCCCTGCAGAGGACAGCGATGGCCAAGGCCAGGACAGGCCTGACTTTCATCCGGGCCGGCATCTCTTCGGTCACCATTGCGATCACCCTGCTGGAGCTGTTCGGCGCCAACCTGCTGCTCGTCGATGTGATGCTGCTGGTCGTGGGCGTCTTTGCAGTGCTGGACGGGCTTTGGTGGTATATTCCCATTCGCGGCGAAGCAATGCACAGGCTGAATTTCGCCGGCACGCACAAGGGCCCGGGCATGACGGTGCTGCACGTGGAGAACGAAAAGACCGAGCCGGAGTACCTGCGCACCGGCACCATTGAGGGAGCGGAAGAGATGAGGCGTAACTGGGAACGGCTGTCGCCGGTCATGCGCCGCCGTTTCCTGGCCAATGACCGCTGCGATCTGGCGGAGGTGCGCACCAAGCTGGCCTCGATGCGAAACACCATGGCGCGGACGCGCACCGGCCTGTCGTTCTCCCGGACCGGGGCCGTCTTTGCCGGCCTGGGCCTGGGTCTGACAGCCAGGTTTCCCGACACGGGCTGGATGTATCTCGGCTTTTTCCTGATCATTTCCGGTTCCCTGATGGCGCTGGAAGGGTTTTACTGGTATCTGCCCGGGTACCGCGAGGGGCTGCAGGGAATCCGGGAATTCAAAAAGGCGATGGAGGAAGACACCATCTGGGACCTGGTGTTTCCGGCGGGGCACGGCTCCCGTCACAAGGCGCCGCCGGTGAAGTCGTCCCACGCCCCCGGGATCTGGGGCACGACCGGGCTGGCCACGGAGCGGACCGTCCTGGCCGAGCGCCGCGGCCTGATGGCGTTCGTGAGGACCGTCCTGGCTTATTCACGCACCGGCCTGGCTTTCCTGCGCACCGGCGTCAGCCTGGCGACGGTGGGCGCGGCGCTGCTGGTGCTGCTGATGGGCAACGGCATCGCCTGGAAGATCCCGTTCATCCTGCTGGTGGCGGTCGGCCTGCTGCTGGTGGCCGACGGCCTGCGCTGGTGCCTTTCCGCCGAGAAGATGCGCCGGGAACATCCTTACTACGAAAGCGACTTCGAGCTCAACCTGCCGGATTACGGCAAGCCGGCGCGGAAGTGGGGCAGGGTGGTGTTCAGCGATGACTTCTAGACAGGCGCAGACATACCGCCGCCTGGTGAACAGGGGGCTGATCACCAAGGAGCAGCTTTACAACGCCTATGACGCGGCCCAGTTCCGCGATGTGGATCTGGAAGACGTGCTCATGAACGAGTACAGCGTGCCCAAGGAGTCGCTGCTGGAAGCCCTTTCGGAAGAATTCAGGTTCGAGAGCATCGAGTTCGACGAGCGCCTGCCGGTGCCGGAAAAATTGCTGGAAGGACTCGGGCGTGAGCGGGAGCGGCTGGCGCGGGAGCCCATGTTCCCCATGATGCTCGACGGCAACAAGGTGGTGGCCGCCCTCAACGATCCCGGCTCCCCGGTCGTGCGCGAAGAGATCGACCGTTTCGTCCACGGGCCATACACACTCCGCGTCGCCCCGGTGAAAGACGTCCTCTGGTTCCTGCAGGATTACCTGAACGACCGTCCCGGGCGCATCATTGGCACCGAGCGCACCGGCCTCGCTTACTGGCGCAACAACATGGCCATGTGGCGGACGCGGATGGCTGCGTACCGGAACAACATGGCGCATGTGCGCTCCTGGCAGGCCATGGTGCGGTGGGGCCTGGGCCTCGTGACTCTGGCCGCCGCTTTTGTGGCCCTGGACTGGAATTTTGTTTTCTCACAATTGCTATACTGGTTATTGCTGGCTGTGGGCCTGGGGATGACGGGCGTGGGCATCTGGAAATACGCCCGGCTGCGCCATGCGATGCGGCGGATGCCCGGTCCCCAGACGCTGGCGGAGGTGACTGCGGCAACCGTGTCTTTCCTGGAAAAAACGTGTCAACTGGACGGCGCCCCCCGGGCCTGCATGAAGGCGACGATGCTTTCCCGCCTGGGTGATTTCCTGCCCAGCTACAGCACCGTCCTGCGGCCGGTGCCGGAGAGCCGGGAACGCACGCACCTGGCCCGCGAGCGCAACGTGCTGGCGGCGCAGCGGACCATGGCCGCCTGTTACCGGACCATTTACGCCCGCGCCCGGACCGGCCTGGGTTTCATCCGCACCGGCATCGTCTTCCTCAGCATCGGGGTTGGCCTGACCCAGCTATACCATCTGGGGGCGGCCGGCCTCTGGGGGGTCGTGCTGGGCGTTGCCGGACTGGCTATGGCGGTCGACGGCCTGATATGGTACATACCTGCCAGAAAGGAGGAACCCGATCTGCAGCGAATGCTTTCCGAGCCGGCGCCCTTGAGATATGAGAATAGAACGGAAGATAGTCTTCTCCAATTTGATTAACCTGGTGCTGATCGTTGCCATCGGCAGCTTCGCCATCTCCTACTTAAATTCCATCAGTGAACAGGCCACCTTCCTCAGCATCGCCGACAGCCTGAACGCCTCTTTCCTGGAGATGCGGCTGTCGGAAAAGAACTACTTCCTCTTTAACGACAACACCGCCCTCAAGTCAATCCAGGACAGAATCTCGCAGACCCAGGACCAGATGAACTCGGTCCGCGACGATATCGTCCGGGTCATCGGCCAGGACGGCTACAACGAGTTGCAGAACCGCCTTAATTCCTATTCGGCGGCGGTTTCCCAGGCCGGCGCCACCGATGCCCGCGACCCCCAGACGGAGGAGACCATCCGCGAGGCGGGCCGCCAGCTCAAGGACAGCTCCGACGCCATCACCGGCCAGGAGCGGCAGCATATCGAACACAACATCACCCGCTCGAAGGAGCTGTTGCTGCTCGCCATCGGCGCCGTCTTTGTCTCGGCCCTGGTTGTCAGCCGCTCCATTTCCGGCAAGATCATCGGCCCCATCAGGCAGATCGAGCGTCTGGCCAAGTCCATCTCGGCGGGCAATTTCAAGAAGATCGAGGCGCCCATCCCCAGGGACGAGTTCGGCCCCGTGATCGAGGCGATCAACTCCATGTCCGAGGAGCTGGAGGAGCGGGAGGAGGAGATCATCCAGTCGAAGAAACTGGCCTCGATGGGCGTGCTGGTGGCCGGGGTGGCTCATGAGCTCAACAACCCTGTCAACAACATCTCGATGGTGGCTCAGGCGTACGACGAGCTCTACGACAAGCTGACGCCCCAGCAGCGGCGGGAATTCATGCAGAAAGTCGATCGCGAGACCGGCAGGATCAAGAAGATCGTTGACAATCTGCTTGATTATGGTAAACCGAAAGAGCCGAACCCGCGGGAAGTGGGTATAAATTCCGTGATTGGGAAAAGCATGCAACTGGTGCAGAACACGCTCAATATCTCAAAGATCGAGACGACGCTGGACCTGGCCGAGGGGCTGCCGGAGCTGTTTGTCGACGATAACCAGATCCAGCAGGTGCTGATCAACCTGATCCTCAATGCCGCCCAGGCGATGGAGGAAGGCGGCCGCCTGACGGTGAAGAGCTCCCTGGACCGGGAGCGCGGCATGGTTGACATCACCGTCGCGGACACCGGCAAGGGCATCCCCGCCGAGTACCTGCCCTATATTTTTGATCCCTTCTTCAGCGTCAAGGAAGAGGGCGGCACCGGCCTGGGGCTGTCGGTAAGTTTTGGCATCATCAAAAGCCACGGGGGCAACATCCGCGTGGACAGCAAGGCGGGCATCGGCACCACATTCACCGTAGAGTTACCGGTACCGGAAGAGAAAGGAACCACATGAGCGAAAAGGGAACCAGATGAGCGAAAAGATCATGATCATTGATGACGAGAAGATCGTCGGCGACATGGCCAGGATCTCGCTGGAGGAGGACGGCTACGAGGTCGAGACTTTCCTGACGGCGGCCCCGGCGCTCGAGAGGCTGAAGGAAGCCCCCTTCGACGTGGTGGTCACTGACCTGAAAATGAAAGGAATTGACGGGCTGGAAGTGCTCAGGGCCGTCCGGGAAATGAGCCCGAAGACAAAGGTCATCATGATCACCGCCTTCGCCAACCTGGACGTGGCCATCGAGGCCATCAAGGGCGACGTCTTCGATTTCTTCCCCAAGCCGGTGAGGATCAAGGAGCTCAAGGAATCGATCCGCAAGGCGCTGGCTCAAAATGGCGGCCAGAACGGAGAGCAGCCAGGAAAGTAGGTAGCAGCCATGCTCCGGCAGATCAGATCAGCGCTGGGCCGGTTCGGCCGCACGGGGCCGGCGGCAGGGACGCCCGCCGGCCTCCGCGTCGTCTT